>JBEVGK010000026.1:0-4192 GCA_040511795.1 Lacisediminihabitans sp.
GTGGCGAGCTCATCGGCAGACGGCTGCGCCACCGCTATCGTCACCGTGTCGCCGCTGGTCTGGTTGAGCCAGTTGCAGGCGACACCCTTGTCGGCCTTCGCCGTGGCGGCCGGGGTACCGCTCTTCGGTGTGAACGCGTCGTCGAGCCCGAAATTCGGGTTGAAGTCGTACATGGTCTGCCGCGAGACGAGCGTGTCGCAGGCGATGGTCACCGGGGTTCCCGAGCCCGCGGCGGCGCTGGGCGATGGCGACGTGGCATCCGCCGACGAGGAGGGCGAGCTCGACGCGCGGGGACTGCTCGATGCCGATGCCGAGCCTGACGGCTTCGGCTCCGGCGTGCATCCGCTCAGGGCGGCGACGGCGAGACCGGCGACGAGGAGAACCGGGAGCACGGTGCGGAGCGGAGTGCGCATTGCCCCATCCTCCCCGACCGCGCTCGTGCGGGGCGGTCGGACGCGCCAGATCCTCTCGGATGACGGCCGATAGAATCTCTGCGTGACTCCCTCCGAACTCTCCGCCCAGCTGCTCACCGTCGTCGATGGGGCACTCGAGCGCCGCGGCGAGTCCACGCTCACCGTCGGGATCGACGACGTCCCGCTCGAACGCCCGAAGAACCGCGACCACGGCGACTGGGCCTCGAACATCGCGATGAAGCTCGCCAAGCCGCTCGGCACGAACCCGCGGGCGCTCGCCGAGGAACTGGCCGAGGGCATCCGCACCATCGATGGGGTCGCCAGTGTGGATGTCGCGGGCCCCGGTTTCATCAACGTGACCCTCGACGCTGCCGCGGCCGGTGCTCTCGCCAAGACGATCGTCGAGCAGGGCGACTCCTTCGGCACCGGTGACCTCTATCTCGGAGTGAAGATCAACCTGGAGTTCGTCTCGGCGAACCCGACCGGCCCGATCCACCTCGGTGGCGTGCGGTGGGCCGCGGTGGGCGACAGCCTGGCCCGCATCTTCCAGGCGGAGGGCGGAGACGTCACCCGCGAGTACTACTTCAACGACCACGGCGGCCAGATCGATCGCTTCGCTCGCAGCCTGTTGGCCAGTTACCTCGGGGAGCCGACCCCGGAGGACGGCTACGGCGGGCAGTACATCAACGACATCGCGGCCCGGGTCGTCGCCGCCTATCCCGACGACCTGTCCGTGGTCGCGCGGGCGGATCAGCAGGAGATATTCCGCGCATACGGCGTCGACTTCATGTTCGGCGACATCAAGAAGAGCCTGCACGAGTTCGGCGTCGACTTCGATGTCTACTTCCACGAGAACAACCTGCACGAGTCGGGCGCCGTGGAGAAGGCGATCGGTCGCCTGCGGGAACTCGGACACATCTACGAGGCGGATGGCGCCGTCTGGTTCCGCTCCACCGACTTCGGCGACGACAAAGATCGCGTGGTGATCAAGAGCGACGGCGAGGCGGGCTACGTCTCCGGCGACCTCGCCTACTACCTCAATAAGAGGGAGCGTGGCTTCGAGCGCAACTTCATCATGCTGGGCGCCGACCACCACGGTTACGTCAAGCGACTGATGGCGATGACCGCCGCCTTCGACGACGTGCCGTACGTGAACCTCGAGGTGCTGATCGGCCAGATGGTCAACCTGCTCAAGGACGGCGTGCCGCAGCGGATGAGCAAGCGGGCCGGCACGGTCGTGGTGCTCGAGGATCTGGTCGAGGCCGTGGGGGTCGACGCCGCGCGCTACGCCCTGGTGCGGTCATCCAGCGACTCGCAGCTCGACATCGACCTGGACCTGCTCACCAAGCGCAGCAACGATAACCCCGTGTTCTACGTGCAGTACGCGCATGCGCGCACGCGCTCGGTGGCGCGCAATGCCGCCGCCAGCGGGGTCGACCACAGCGCTTTCGATGCTGCGCTGCTCACCGATCCCACCGAGAGCACGCTGCTCGGTGTGCTCGCCGAGTACCCTCGCATCGTGCGCCAGGCGGCCGAGCTGCGCGAGCCGCACCGCGTGGCCCGCTACGCGGAGGAACTCGCCGGCACCTACCACCGCTGGTACGACAGCTGCAGGGTGACGCCGCTCGGCGATGAGCCGGTCACCGACCTGCACCGCACCCGGCTCTGGCTCAACGACGCCACCGGTCAGGTGCTGCGCAACGCGCTCGGCCTGCTCGGTGTGAGCGCGCCGGACCGGATGTAGCGGACCGCAGATGACGGACCACGGGGGAACTGTGCCAGGAGCAGCTGAGGGCGGCGAAACCGTCGAGATCATCGAGGTGGCACCGATCAGACGTCGACGCAGGCGTTGGCCGATCGTGGTCGCGATCGTCGTCGTGGTGCTGATCGCCCTCGTGGTGGTCGCGGATGTCGTCGCCCGCGGATTCGCCGAGCGGCTGATCGCCGAGAAGGCGCGATCCGCGTTGAACGTGTCGGAATCGACACCGCTCGATGTGACGGTCGGTGGCGGGCCGGTGCTGCTGCAGTTGGCCGCCGGAGCGCTCGACGAGGTTCGCATCGACGCCCCGTCGCTCACGATCGGTGACCTCAGCGGCGATGCGGTGCTCACCGTGCACGGCGTGCCCCTCGACCAGTCGAAGCCGCTCGATACCGCCGCGCTGCGCTTCACCACCGGCGAGAAGGGGCTGAGCAGTCTCATCTCCGGACTGAGCAAGGGCCAGGACCTGCCGGTCGCGATCTCGGGGGTCACGATCGCCAAGGGCTCGGTGCGGCTCGCCACCGAGGTGCCCGTGTTCGGCGCGAAGATCCCCGCCGCCATCGCCGTCGCGCCCGGCGCGACGGACGGGCAGGTCACGCTCACCCCGACCTCCTTCTCCATCAGCGGGGCCACCTTCACCCCGGCCGACGTGGCGAAGAACCTGGGTTCCCTCGGCGCAGAACTGGCGGAGACCCGCACGATCTGTGTGGCCAACCAGCTGCCGAAGGGCTTCCGGCTCGACTCGCTGCGCGTGCGCGGTACGGAGCTCGTGCTGGGCGTCACCGCGAAGTCGGTCGTGCTCGGCTCCGAGCTGTTCCACTCCACGGGCACCTGCCCGTAGCGCCGTCGTGCGAGGAGACTCGCGCACAGGCCGCCTCAGCCGCACGTAATAAGCTTCAGGGACGCCGCTGGCAGAGTCCGGCGCAGGCCCTCCGCCATCTCCCACCAGATTCAGCTTCGAGGTACACCGTGTCAGCCAACCCGCTCGCCCCCGACTGGCTCGCGCTGCCGGCCGATGCCAACGACCTGCCCGCCAGCGTGTGGCCGGCCCATGCCGAGCGGTCGGCATCCGGCGAGTTGGTCGTCGGCGGGGTGACAGCATCCGCTCTCGCCGCCGAGTTCGGCACCCCCGTCTTCGTGATGGACGAATGGGATGTCCGCGACCGTGCCGCCTCCGCCCGCAGCGCCTTCGACCGCGAGTTCGCTCGCATCGGAACCACCGCGAAGGTCTACTACGCGGCCAAGGCGTTCCTCTCCGCCGAGGTCGCGCGTTGGGTGGACGAGGCCGGGTTGTACATCGACATCTGCAGCGGTGGCGAGCTCGCCGTCGCCCTGGCCGCCGGCATCGACCCGGCCCGGCTCGGCTTCCACGGCAACAACAAGTCCGTCGCCGAGATCGAGCGTGCGGTCGACGTCGGCCTCGGCGTCATCGTCATCGACAGCCTGATCGAGATCGGCCGGGTCGCCGACGCCGCCGCCCGGGCCGGTCGGGTGCAGAAGGTACGGCTGCGTACCAACAGCGGCGTGCACGCCCACACCCACGAATACCTCGCCACCGCGCGAGAGGACCAGAAGTTCGGCATCGCCCTGGCGGACGTGGTGGCGGCGGTGGCCGACATCCGTTCGCATGATTCGCTCGAGTTCCTGGGGCTCCACGCGCACATCGGCTCGCAGATCTTCGAGCCCGACGGCTTCGTCGAGTCCGCCCGCCGACTGCTCTCCGTTCAGGCGGAGTTGCTGACCACCGGGCCGGTTCCCGAGCTCAACCTGGGCGGCGGCTTCGGCATCGCCTACACCGCCGCCGAGCAGGCGCTGCCGATCGAGCAGATCGCCGTCGTCCTGGCCGACATCGTCGCCGCCGAGTGCGCTCGCCTCGGCATCGCCGTGCCGGTCGTCGCGGTGGAGCCCGGCCGCTCCATCGTCGGGCCCTCGACCGTCACCCTGTACGAGGTCGGCACGATCAAAGACGTTCTCGTGAGCGGCGCGGCTGATGGGGCGAGCGGCGAGAACATCTACCGCA
>JBEVGK010000027.1:0-4850 GCA_040511795.1 Lacisediminihabitans sp.
GCGTGGGGGTTTCGAGAGGCGGACGCGCCAGAGCGCGTGCGCTACTCAACCAACGTCTTGCTGGAGCAGCCAGACCATGAGGGCCTTCTGGGCGTGCAGCCGGTTCTCGGCCTCGTCCCAGATGACGCTCTGCGGCCCGTCGATGACGTCGGCGGTGACCTCGTAGCCGCGGTCGGCGGGGAGGCAGTGCAGGAAGAGAGCGTCCGGCTTCGCCAGCGCCATGAGATCGGAATCGACCCGGTACTGGGCGAGGTCGACCAGGCGCTTCGCCTTCTCCTCCTCCTTGCCCATGGACACCCAGGTATCGGTGACCACGACGTCCGCGCCGGCCACGGCCTCAATCGGGTCGGTGTAGATCGTGATGGAACCGCCGGTGGTGGCGGCGATCGCGTCTGCGTCGGCCACGACATCCGCATTCGGGAGGTAGCCCTCGGGGCAGGCGATGCGCACGTGCATTCCGGCGGTCGCACCCGCGAGCAGGTAGGAGTGCACCATGTTGTCGGCGCCGTCACCGACGAAGGTGACGGTGAGGCCGGCGAGGTGACCGCGATGCTCCCGGATGGTGAGCAGGTCGGCGAGCAGCTGGCAGGGGTGGAAGTCGTCGGAGAGGGCGTTGATGACAGGTACGGTGGTGCCCCACGCCATCTCCTCGAGCCCGGACTGGGCGTAGGTGCGCCAGACGATCGCGGCCACCTGACGCTCGAGCACCCGCGCGGTGTCGGTCGGGCTCTCCTTGCCGCCGAGCTGACTGTTAGCGGTGGAGATGATCAGCGGCACTCCACCGAGGTCGGCGATGCCCACCGCGAAGGAGACGCGGGTGCGGGTCGACGACTTGTCGAAGATGACGGCGACGGTCTCCGGGCCCGCGAGGGGCTGGACCGCGAAGCGAGCCTTCTTGAGGTCGACGGCGAGGTCGAGCACCGCCACCTGCTCGGCCGGACTCAGGTCGTCGTCGCGAAGGAAATGACGGGTCATGCGACGGCCTCCAGTGCCTTGGTGAACAGGGTGCGGAACTCGGCGAGCTCGGCATCGCCGACGATCAGCGGCGGTGCGATGCGGATGCTGTGGTCGTTCGGCGCATTGATGATCAGTCCCAGCTCCAGGGCCGCTGTCGCGATCTCGTGGCCGACCGGACGGCTGAGTCCGATGCCGACGAGCACACCCTGGCCGCGCACCTCCGCGATCAGCGGGGAGTCGATCGCCGAGACGATCTCGCGCAGCTGCTCGCCGCGCAGCTGCGAATTCTCGATCAGTCCGGCGCGCTCGATCTCGCCGAGCACTGCATTGCCGGCGGCGGTGGCGAGCGGGTTGCCACCGAACGTGCTGCCGTGCTGTCCGGGCCTGAACAGGTCGGAGGCCGCACCGAAGGTGACGAGAGCACCGATGGGGACTCCGCCCGCGATGCCCTTGGCGAGGCAGAGCGCGTCGGGGACGACATCCGTCTGCTGGAAGGCGAACCAGGTGCCGGAACGGCCGACGCCGGTCTGGATCTCGTCGAGGATGAGCAGCGCGCCATGCTCGGTGGCGAGCTCGCGGGCTCGCTCGAGAAAGCCTGCGGGGAGGTCGATCACACCGGCCTCGCCCTTGATCGGTTCGATGACGATCGCAGCGACGGTGTCGTCCATCGCGCGCTCGAGCGCCTCGATCGTGGTGTCGATGTGCTCGATGCCCGGCAGCAGCGGTTCGAAGTCCTCGCGCAGCGCGGCCTTGCCGGTAAGCGAGAGGGAACCCATGGTGCGGCCGTGGAAGGAGTTGACCAGGGAGATGATGCGACGACGACGGCCGTCGTCACCGCGGTTGAGGCGGGCAAGCTTGATCGCGGCCTCGATCGACTCCGCACCCGAGTTGGAGAAGAAGACCCGACCGCGATCGCCGGCGCCGGTGATGCGACGCAGGCGTTCGGCCAGCTCCAGCTGAGGCGGGCTGGCGAAGTAGTTGGATACGTGGGCCAGGGTCGCGACCTGGCGGCTGACGGCGTCGACCAGCACCGGATGCGCGTGGCCGAGCGAGTTGACCGCGATGCCGGCGAGAAAATCGAGATAGCGCTTGCCGTCGACATCCCAGACATAGCAGCCCTCGCCACGCTCGAGCATGAGCAGCGGCGGAGCGAGGGAGCCCATCATCGCGTCGGCGAAACGGCCACGCCAGTTGTCGGTGGTGGCGGTAGCGGTGTCAACGGTCTCAGTGCTCATGATCTCTCCGGGGTCGGAACGACGGTGGTGCCGGACGGCGCGAAGGCCTCCAGCAGCACGGAGTGCGGGATGCGGCCATCGATGATCGTCGCGACGGGGACGCCCCCGCTGACGGCCTCCAGGCACGCGGTCATCTTGGGGATCATCCCCGCCTCGAGCGAAGGAAGCAGTGCAGCGAGCTCGGTGGAGTCGATGCTCGCGACGAGGGAGTCCCGGTCGGGCCAGTCGCGATACAACCCGGCCACGTCGGTGAGGATGACCAGCTTCTCGGCGCCGAGCGCCACGGCGAGCGAGGCGGCGGCGGAGTCGGCGTTCACGTTGAGCGCCTGGCCGTCGGCATCGGGGGCGATCGAGGAGACGACCGGGATCTGGCCGGCATCGAGGATGGCACGAACCACGGCCGGGTCGACGGCGGTGACGTCGCCGACGAAGCCGAGGTCGACCTCCTCGCCGTCTACCACGGTGCCGCGGCGGGTGCCGACGAACAGGCCGTCGGTCTCGCCGGACACCGGCTGCGCCGAACCCCCGCTCGCAGAGATGAGGGCGGCGAGTTCGGGGCCGACCTCGCCAGCCAGCACGTCGCGGACCACGGTGATCGCCTCGCCGGTGGTCACGCGCAGACCGCCACGGAACTCGCTCGGGATGCCGCGGGCGGCGAGGGCCGCGGAGATCTGCGGGCCGCCGCCGTGCACGACGACCGGCAACACCCCTACCTCACGCAGGTAGACCATGTCGGCGGCGAAGTCGCGCTTCAGTTCGTCGTCGACCATGGCGTTGCCGCCGAACTTCACGACGACGATGCGGCCGCGCAGCGAGCGCAACCAGGGCAGGGACTCGACGAGCGCCGCGGCCTTGGCCACGGCATCCGTCTCACGTGTGTCGGCCATCAGCTCGAGTACGCGCTGTTCTCGTGCACGTAGTCGTGCGTGAGGTCGTTGGTCCAGATGGTCGCGCTGGCGTCGCCGGCGTGCAGGTCGATCACCAGGTGCAGTTCGCGGCCGCTCATGTCGACCAGATCGCGCGGTTGATCGGGCTCGCCCTGGTGCGCGACCCGGATGCCGTTCATCGTCACGTCGATGTCGTACGGATCGAAGGCGGCGGCGGTGGTTCCCACCGCGGCGAGCACGCGGCCCCAGTTGGGGTCCTGCCCGAACACCGCGGCCTTGAACAGGTTGTTGCGGGCGACCGCGCGACCGACCTCGACGGCGTCGTCTTCGCTGAACGCTCCGATCACCTCGATGGTGATGTCGTGGGCAGCGCCCTCCGCATCCTCCTGCAGCTGAGTGGCGAGGCTGGTGCACAGCTCGGTCAGCGCCGCGGTGAAGTCGTCGAGCGCCGGCGTGATCCCGGATGCTCCGGAGGCGAGCAGCGTGACCTGGTCGTTCGTCGACATGCACCCGTCGGAGTCGAGCCGATCGAAGGTGACCCGGGTGGCCGCACGGAGCGCCGTGTCCAGCCGATCGGACGGCAGGTCCGCGTCGGTGGTGATGACCACGAGCATGGTGGCAAGGCCGGGGGCGAGCATCCCTGCACCCTTGGCCATGCCGCCGATGGACCAGCCGTCACGCTGGACGATGGCCTGTTTCGGGTGGGTGTCTGTGGTCATGATGGCCGTCGCGGCATCGAGGCCGCCGTCGGTGCTGAGGGCGGCGACCGCGGCGTCGATGCCGGCGAGCATCAGCGAGCGATCGAGCTGCTCGCCGATCAGGCCGGTGGAACAGACCAGGATGTCGCCGGCTCCGGCATCGAGCAGCTCCGCCGTGCGCTCCGCCGTGGCGTGCGTGGTCTGGAAGCCCTGGGCGCCGGTGTAGCAGTTCGCACCGCCCGAGTTGAGCAGCACGGCCGAGACGATGCCGTCGGTGATGACCTGCTGCGACCAGATGATCGGGTTGGCCTTGGCGCGATTGCTCGTGAAGACCACCGCCGCCGCCGAGAGCGGGCCCTGGTTGACGACGAGCGCGACGTCTGTGTTGCCGCTGGCCTTGAGCCCTGCGGCCACGCCAGACGCTGCGAATCCCTGCGGGTGTGTGACGCTCACGGGGCGACTCCGTCGATCGGGAGACCGGTGGTCTCGGTGAGCCCGAGGGCGATATTGGCGCACTGGATGGCGGCCCCGGCCGTGCCCTTGACGAGGTTGTCGAGAGCGGCGATGACGACGACGCGACCCACGGCCTCATCGACGACGAGGCCGATCAGCGCGGTGTTCGAACCGGCGGTGTCGCCGGAACGCGGCACCTCGCCGGCGGGCAGCAGGTGGACGAAGGGCTCGTCGGCGTAGGCGACCTCCCAGGCCTCCCGAACCTCTGCGGCAGTCGTGCCGGGCACGATCCGCGCCGTCGTGGTGGCCAGGATGCCGCGCGACATCGGCACGATCACCGGTGTGAACGAGATGGTCGGCGTCGCCGCGCCCGCGGACACCAGCGACTGCTGGATCTCGGGGATGTGGCGGTGGGTTCCCCCCACCCCGTACGGGTTCGCGGAGCCGAGCACCTCGCTGGCCAGATACTGCAGCTTGAGGTTCTTGCCGGCGCCGGAGGGACCCACCGCGAGCACGGAGACGATGTCCCGCTCCTCGATCACGCCGGCGGCGATGCCGGGCGCGAGGGACAGCGCGACGGTGCTGGCGTTGCAGCCGGGAGCCGCGATGCGGCGGGCTCC
>JBEVGK010000028.1:0-3190 GCA_040511795.1 Lacisediminihabitans sp.
CAGAAGGGGCAGAACATAGTGTCTACAGGATAGACGCTGCGCCCCCAGAACTAGGGACCCGGGCCTGTGGTGGCTCAGCCCTCGGCGACCCGAGCGCGCTGGGTCGATGGAATCACCCTCGGTAAATCGGGCACTCTGGGTAAATCGGGCACTCTAGGTAAATCGGGCACTCACCGCCGCGCCGTGCGCGGGCAGGTCTTCGGCGTTCGCCAGCGCGACCAGCCGCGGCTCGACCTGCTGCAGGGCGGCATGGTCGTAACGGATGACCTGCTGCGGCCGCAGGAACGTGTACGCCCCGAGACCCGGCGCGAACCTCGCCTGTCCCCCGGTCGGCAGTACGTGATTCGATCCGGCCAGATAGTCGCCCAGGCTCACCGGCGAGTCGGCCCCGAGGAAGATCGCGCCGGCACTGTCGATGAGGTCGAGCACCGCGCCAGGCTGGGCGGTCTGGATCTCCAGGTGCTCGGGTCCGTACATGTTGCTGAACGCCGCAGCGCCCTCCAGATCGTCGACGAGCACGATCGCCGACTGGCGTCCGCGCAACGCCTCCTCCACCCGCACCCCGTGCCGTGCCTGCGGGGCGAGCAGCTCGAGCTGGGTCTGCACCCGCTCGGCGAGCTCCGGCGAATCGGTGACCAGCACCGCGGCGGCGAGCTCGTCGTGCTCCGCCTGGCTGATCAGGTCGACGGCGACGAGCCGGGCATCCGCACTCTCATCGGCGATGACCAGGATCTCGGTCGGGCCTGCCTCCGCGTCGATGCCGGCGGTGCCCCGCACCAGCCGCTTCGCCGCGGCGACGTAGACGTTGCCGGGCCCGGTGATGAGCTGAACGGGGTCGAGGCTCATGTCGGGAACGCCGTAGGCGAAGGCTCCGATCGCGCCGGCACCGCCCATCGCGTAGACCTCATCGACGCCGAGCAGACCCGCCGCGCCCAGGATCACCGGGTGGATCATTCCGTCGAAGGCCTTCTGCGCGGGGCTTGCGAGAGCCACCGAGCTGACGCCGGCGACCTGTGCGGGCACGACGTTCATCACCACGCTGGACGGATAGACGGCCTTGCCGCCGGGCACGTAGAAGCCGACGCGGTTCACCGGCATCCAGCGCTGGATGACCTCCGCACCGGGCGCGAGCGTGGTGACCTTCGATTGCGGCATCTGTGCCTTCGACGCCTCCCGCACTCGCACGATCGCCTCCTCGAGGGCGTCCCTGACGAGCGGGTCGAGCATCCGCACCGCCGCGGAGACGGCGGCGACATCCAGCCGCACGTGCGACGGGCGCACACCGTCGAGTCGCTCGGACTGTTCGAGCAGTGCCTCCTCGCCGCGGGCGCGCACGTCCGCGATGAGCTCGCTCGCGATCGCCGTCGCCGCAGAGACGTCGGTCTGCGCACGAGGCACGAGGCCGAGGAGTTCGCTTCGGGTGGGCGTGAGACCGCGCAGGTCGATGGTCTGGATCATGGCGGGTTCATCCTATTCGGGGGCGCCGACCGCGGGCCGGTCGGGATGCGGCATCAGACCAGGCAGTTCGGGCCGAGCAGCGACTTGAGGTCGCCGTAGAGGTCCGCACTCACCGTCACCGGGAACGGCACCTCGAACACCCGCGCGAGCTCGCCCTTGATCAGCTTGAGCCGCACCTCGGTGTCGCCGGAATGCCGGATCAGCACGTCGTTGAGGGCGGTGACGGTATCGGTGGTCGCCCGGGTCTCCGGCACCGAGATCACCAGCGGCCCCGAGCCGAGACTCTGACCGAGGTCGGGAACGAACATGCTCGACGCGTGCAGGTTCATCCCGTCGTCGCGCATGCTGACCCTGCCCCGCACGACGACCACGGAGTCGTTGCTGAGGGCTGGTGCAAACTCCTGGTAGGCCTTGCCCAGGAACATGATTCCGATCTCGCCGCCGAAGTCCTCCAGCGTGATGATGCCGTACTGATTGCCCGAGTTGCGCGCCACCCGATGCTGCACGGAGGTGATCAGTCCCGCCACCGTGACATGCTCACCATCGCCGGCGACATCGCCTTCGAGCAGTTCGGTGATCGACGTGCTCGCGTGCTTGGCGAGCTGGATCTCGAGGCCCGCGAGGGGATGATCCGACACGTACAGCCCGAGCATCTCGCGTTCGAAGGCCAGCTTGTCGCGCTTTGCCCACTCCGGTCTGTCCGGCACCTGGCTGGCGACCTGCGGCTCGTCCCAGAGGCTGTCGAAGTCGAACCCGACCTGACCATTCGCCTCTGCACGCTTCTGGCTCACGGCGCTGTCGATGGCGTCTTCGTGGATCTCCAACAGGCTGCGCCGGGTCGACCCGAGCGAGTCGAATGCGCCGGCCTTGATCAGCGATTCGACCGTGCGCTTGTTGGTCACCGAGATCGGCACCTTGCTCAGGAAGTCGTGGAAGCTGGTGAAGGCGCCCTTGCTCTCGCGCGCCGTGCGGATCTGCTCGACGACCGAGAACCCGACGTTGCGCACCGCGCCGAGACCGAAGCGGATGTCCTCGCCGACGGCGGCGAAGAATCCGATCGACTCGTTGACATCCGGTGGCAGCACCCGGATGCCCATCCGGCGGCACTCGTTGAGGTACAGACCGAGCTTGTCCCGGGAATCGCCGACGCTGGTGAGCAGGGCGGCCATGTACTCGGCCGCATAATGCGCCTTCAGGTAGGCGGTCCAGTAGGAGACGACCCCGTAGGCCGCGGAGTGCGCCTTGTTGAAGGCGTAGTCGGAGAACGGGAGCAGGATCTCCCACAGCATGTTGATCGCCTGATCGGAGTAGCCGTTGTCGAGCATTCCCTGCCGGAATCCGGCGAACTGCTTGTCCAGCTCGGACTTCTTCTTCTTGCCCATCGCGCGTCGCAGGATGTCGGCCTGACCGAGCGAGAACCCGGCCACCTTCTGCGCGATGGCCATGACCTGCTCCTGATAGATGATCAGGCCGTAGCTGGTGTCGAGGATCTCGCGGAGCGACTCGGTGAACTCCGGGTGGATCGGGGTGATCTCCTGGGCGCCGTTCTTGCGCAGCGCGTAGTTGGTGTGCGAGTTCGCACCCATCGGGCCCGGGCGGTAGAGCGCGATGACGGCGGAGATGTCTTCGAAGTTGTCGGGCTTCATCAGGCGCAGTAGGGACCGCATCGGGCCACCGTCCAGCTGGAATACCCCGAGGGTGTCGCCGCGGCCGAGCAACTCGTATGCGGCGC
>JBEVGK010000029.1:0-5206 GCA_040511795.1 Lacisediminihabitans sp.
GGATGCGCGGGCTAGGCTGGAAAAGCGGCCCGACAAGAATCTACGCGGAATTCCGGGTCTCCCGGCCCGTATCGCGGAGGTCGGCGCAACACTTCGACCCAAATCGATCACCCCGTGAGGTGCCTTTCGTGACATCCCAGCAGACCGGCGCACCCGAACATCTCGTCGATCGTTCTCCCACGCTCAGCGGCGAGGAGATCGCCGCTCACCTGGTGCCGCCGCGGCAGTTTCTCGGGGCGACCCTCGACACCTACCGGCCTGACCGGGACTATCCATCGCAGGGCGGCGCGGTCGCCGCGATCCGCGCCTTCGCGACCGGCTGGCACGGAGGAAAGAAGGGTGGTCTCTTCACCCGTAAGAAGGCGGCGCAGACGCTCCCGGGTATCTACCTTGACGGTGGCTTCGGCGTCGGCAAGACCCACCTGCTCGCCGCGCTCTGGCACCTCGCCCCGGAGCGCAAATACTTCGGCACGTTCATCGAGTACACCGCCCTGGTCGGAGCGCTGGGCTACCAACAGGCGGTCGCGCTGCTGAAGGGCGCATCACTGGTCTGCATCGACGAGTTCGAGCTCGACGACCCGGGGGACACCCGGCTGATGTCGCGGCTGCTCTCGGAGCTGGTCGCCAGCGGCACCAAGATCGCGGCGACCTCGAACACCCCGCCGAACGCGCTCGGCGAGGGGCGATTCGCCGCGCAGGACTTCCTCCGCGAGATCGACGCCCTCTCGGCCAAGTTCGACACCCTGCGCATCGATGGAACCGACTACCGCCGCCGCGATCTCGAGGGCCATGCCGTGACGTTGGACGACGAATCCTTCGCCGCCGCGGTCGCGAGCCAGGGCGGCGGAGTGACGGTGGACTCGTTCGACGGGGTGCTCGCGCACCTGGCATCCGTTCACCCCTCTCGCTATGTCAAGCTCATCGACGGCCTGGAGGCGGTCGGCTTCGAGGGGGTGCACGAACTCGGCAATCAGACGGATGCCCTGCGCCTGGTCGCCTTCGTCGACCGGCTCTACGACGCCCAGGTTCGCATTCTCGCGACGGGCCTGCCGCTGGACCAGGTCTTCCCCGAAGACATGCTCGCCGGCGGCTACCGCAAGAAGTACCTGCGTGCCGTCTCGCGCATGATCGCCCTCACCTCCGGCTGACGCGCTGCTCTAGTCTGGGATCTGGAGAGCCGGGAAGTCTGGTCGGCCGCGGTCGAACGATCGCGTAGGTCGATTGAGCGAGTCGCAGTGCGGCAGTGGGGACACCGGATGAGCATCGTCAGGTCGGAGCGGGTCGCCGCGGTGCTGTTGCTGCTGGCCGCGGCCCTGGGACTGGTGGCGGCGAACAGCCCGATCGGCGCAGCGCTCATGGCGCTGCAGGACAGCCACCTCGCGATTCCGGGGACGCCCGTCGACCTGACCGTCGGTCACTGGATCAGCGACGGGCTGCTCGCGGTGTTCTTCTTCGTGGTGGCGGTGGAGCTCAAGAACGAGCTGTCGGTCGGGCAGCTGAACTCCGTGGCGAAGGCCGTGCGCCCCGCGATCGCCGCGCTCGGCGGGGTGATCGTGCCCGCCCTCATCTACGTGGCCGTGACGGCCGGATCAGGGTATGACGGTGGCTGGCCGATTCCGACGGCGACGGACATCGCCTTCGCCCTCGGCGTGCTCGCGGTGTTCGGCAGGGGCATCCCCTCGCGCCTGCGCATCTTCATCCTGGCGCTGGCGATCCTCGACGACATCGTGGCGATCCTGATCATCGCCCTGTTCTTCACGAAAGACCCGAACCTCCTCTATCTGGCGGCCGCGGTTGTCGGGGTCGCCCTGTTCGCCCTGCTCAGCCGGCTTCTCGGGTCACGGATGCGGCCACTCGTGGCCATCGCCATGGTGCTGGTAGCCCTGCTCACCTGGTTCCTCGTCTACGAGTCCGGCGTGCACGCGACGATCGCGGGCGTCGCGCTGGGGCTCGCGATGCTCCGTCGCCCGGGGATGCACGCGCGGCACGCCCTCGAACCGATCAGCAACGGGCTCATCCTTCCCCTGTTCGCGTTCTCCGCCGCCCTGGTGGCGGTACCGCAGGTGAGTATCGGCGACCTGAAGGCTCCGTTCTGGGGCATCCTGATCGCCCTTCCCGTGGGCAAGCTCGTCGGGATCACCCTGGGTGGCTGGATCTCGAGCTTCGTCGGGCGGAAGGGGAGCCGCCCACAGCTGACCTTCCAGGGACTGGTCACCGCCGGTGCCCTCGGTGGAGTCGGATTCACCGTGTCTCTCCTGATGAACGAGCTCGCCTTTGCGCGCCACCCCGAGGTCGCCGACGAGGGAACTCTTGCCGTGCTCCTCGGCTCGGTGGTGTCGATCATCGTCTCGGGCATCCTCGTCGCGCGCCTCGCCGCCTACTACCGCAGACTGCGCCGGCTGCGGCGCAACGCCGAACTGCGGCTCGCGGGGTCCTGACCGAATCCGTGGGGCAACTCGGCAGTTCTGAGAAACACACTGTTTACACGCCCGAAGATCGCGTAACACTCTCGAAACACGCTTACACCCGTGCGGAAATATCGACGCAGCAAACTTGCGTGCACCCGAGGTCTTTTGCGCAGGCCGCCCGCCAGGCGCACGAAGTCGGACGGTAACCCCTTGTAACCAGAGAGAGGCAACCCCCATGGTCGACGTGTCGGTCTTAACGAATGCCACGACGGACGGCATTACCACCAACCTGAATTCGCTGTGGCTCCTGGTCGCGGCAGCCCTCGTACTCCTCATGACCCCCGGACTCGCGTTCTTCTACGGCGGCCTGGTCAAGGCGAAGAGCGTCATCAGCATGATGATGATGAGCTTCGGCGCGATGGGCCTCGTCGGCGTGCTCTGGGTGATCTACGGCTACGGTCTCGCCTTCGGCACCCCGCTCATTCCCGGCATCGTGGGCAACCCCTTCGACGGCTCGATCGGACTCGGCTCGCTGATCAACATCGGCAAGGACGGCGCGATGGACCCCGACCTCAACGGGTTGGCGTTCGCGGGCTTCCAGGCGACCTTCGCCATCATCACCGTCGCGCTCATCTCCGGCGCGATCGCCGACCGTGCCAAGTTCGGCGCCTGGCTGGTGTTCGCCGGTGTCTGGGTCACCGTCGTCTACTTCCCGGTCGCCTTCATGGTCTTCAACCTCGCCGAGGGCTGGGCTCCCGTCTGGGGCGTCAATGACTTCGCCGGTGGTACAGCGGTCCACATCAACGCCGGTGCCGCCGCTCTGGCACTCGCCCTGGTGCTCGGCAAGCGTGTCGGCTTCAGCAAGGGGATGTCCAAGCCGCACAACGTGCCGCTCACCCTGCTCGGTGCCGCGCTGCTCTGGTTCGGCTGGTTCGGCTTCAACTCCGGTTCTGAGGCGGCCGTCGACGGCGTCGCCGCGATCGCCTGGATCAACACCCTCGTCGCCCCTGCCGCGGCCATCCTCGGCTGGCTCGTCATCGAGAAGATCAAGGACGGCAAGCCGACCTCGATCGGTGCTGCATCGGGTGCCGTCGCCGGTCTCGTGGCAATCACCCCGGCCTGTAACATCCTGACCCCCGGCTGGGCGATCGTGTTGGGCATCATCGCCGGTGCCGTGTGTGCTCTGGCGATCGACCTGAAGTTCAAGCTCGGCTTCGACGACTCGCTCGACGTGGTGGGCATCCACCTCGTCGGTGGTTTCATCGGAACGCTCTACATCGGCATCTTCGGCTCCGGCATCGGCCTCATCGACACCGGCTCGGGACTGCAGCTGTGGAAGCAGTTCGCCGCAGCCGCTGTGGTCGCGATCTACTCCTTCGTCATGGCGTTCATCATCGGCTGGATCATCCAGAAGACGATGGGCTTCCGCATCACCAACGAGGATGAGGTCGCCGGCGTCGACACCATCGTCCACGGTGAAGAGGGCTACGCGCTCGAGACCGTCTAACACCCAGCGCAGGTGCGGGGTGCCGTCCTTCGGGGCGGCACCCCTTACTGTTTGCCGGGGACTGTTTGCCGGGGCTTACTGTTGCCTAGGCGACCCTGCCCTCCGACAGCCTGAAGGATCGAGATGGATGCCGCGCCCCTCGTCACCGCGACCCTGAGCGCACTGAGTGTCGTCGGCATCCTCGCCCTCGTGCCCCTGCTCGGCCTCCTGCGGGCGCGATCGGCCGGAGAGCCCCTCCAGCCGAGAGTCCTGCTGCCCGTCGCCGCCACGGGGGCGGCGGTCACCGCCATAGCGGTCGCCACCGGACTCACCGGTATCGCGGCGCCGTTTCTGGCCCCCGCGATTGCCCTCGGTGCTCTGTTCGCAACGGTGGCGACGCTCGGGTTGACCGCCGCGCCGCTCGCGCGCCAGATCGTCGTGGTGTTCGTGCTGACCATCGTGGTCTTCGTTCCGGTGGTGAGTGTGGTGCTCACCCTGTGGTGGGATCCGTTCGCGACCGGCTTGGGTTATCTCGACTACGGAGTCTCGGTGCCGATCGTCGTCGCGGCGGCGTGCGCTGCCCTCGGCACCCTCGTGATCGCCCGCGTCCGCCCGGTACAGATCCACCTGGGCTGGGGTGCTCTGGGGGTCATCTGCGGCATCTGGGCCGCGACGCTGGCTTGGCTGGTCGGGTTCGAGCTGGCGGTCGACGAGGTGACCGCGCTCGTGGTCGTCAACGGCCTGATCATGCCCCCGGCCGCGGTCGCGACCTCCGCCCTGGTGGAGAGGGTGCGGCACCGTCGCAATACCGTTGCCGGCGTCGTCTTCGGCGCCCTCGGCGGCCTCGCTGCCGCCGCCGCGACCGCCGCCTACCTGATCACCTCCGTGGCGGTCGTGGTGGGCCTCGTGGCGGGCATGCTGGTGGCGTTCCTGCCCGAGACCGGAGCGGCCCGCAGAATCGCCCTGACGCTCCTCGTCGGCGGTGGCTCGGGCATCCTCCTGCTGGGTCTTGTCGCGAGGGACGTGAGCTTCATCTACACCGGCCAGCCCGAGGTGCTGTTCGGTCAGGTGCTGGCCGTGGTCTTGGTGGGCGGTGCATCCTTCGGACTCGGGGTACTGCTCTGGCTCGCGCTACGCCCACGTCGCTAGCTGAGCTGCGAGCCCCTCACCGCATCGCGCGGCGCATTACCTCGCGGGCGGTCTTCGCCTCGGGGATGGGGAGCAGCGGATACACGTGGATCATTCCCGGCACCTCGTGGAAGTCGACCTCTACTCCTGCCACGGCCGCGGCATCCACGAATCGGTGTGCGTC
>JBEVGK010000030.1:0-3175 GCA_040511795.1 Lacisediminihabitans sp.
CGCAGCAGCGTGAAAGAGGCCGACTTCTCCAACAAGGAGAACCGCGCCGTGGGCCTCGGCGTCATGGGCTTCACCGACATCATCGAGAAGCTCGGCATCAGCTACGAGAGCGAAGCCGCCTACGACCTGATCGACGAGATCATGGAGCACGTCTCCTACGCGGCGATCGACGAGAGCGCCAACCTCGCCCAGGAGCGCGGCTCGTACCCGAACTTCGAGGGTTCGCGCTGGTCGGAGGGCCTCGTGCCGCTCGACTCGATCGCGCTCACCGAGGCCGACCGCGGCATGCCGATCACGGTCAACCGCACCACCCGCCTGGACTGGGATGTGCTGCGCGAGAAGGTCAAGGGCGGTATGCGCAACGCGACGCTGATGGCGATCGCGCCCACGGCATCCATCGGTCTGGTCGCCGGCACCACCCCCGGTCTCGACCCGCAGTTCTCGCAGATCTTCAGCCGCGCCACCTCGAACGGCAAGTTCCTCGAGGTGAACCGCAACCTGGTGAACGACCTGCAGAAGCTGAACCTCTGGGACAGCGTTCGCGAGTCGATCCTGCGCAGCCAGGGCGACATCCAGAACATCGCGGAGATCCCGGATGAGGTCAAGGCGACCTACAAGACCAGCTTCCAGCTGTCGCCGTACGCCTTCCTCGAGGTCGCGGCGCGTGCCCAGAAGTGGATCGACCAGTCGATCAGCCGCAACATGTACCTCGAGACGCGCGACCTCGGCGACATGATGGACATCTACTTCGGTGCCTGGGAGCGTGGCGTCAAGACCACCTACTACCTGCACATGAAGCCGCGTCACACCGCCGAGCAGTCGACGGTGAAGGTCAACAAGTCGGAGGAGCTCGGCTCCGGTGCACCCCGCAAGGGCTTCGGCGCCGCGACCGCAGCCCCCGTCACCACGGCCGCCGCAACTGCACCCGCAGAGGCCGCCCCCGCAGCAGCACCGCGTCGAGGCTTCGGCTTCGGCGGGCTCGCACCCAAGAGTGGAGAGTAACCAAGAATGAACACCGCAACAGCGCCAGTGTTGAAAAATTACGCAGCGATCGACGAGTATTACGTCCCGGTAGATCCGATGGACGACCTGCAATGTGAGAGCTGCCAGTGATTCGAGACGGTCGCTGCGCGACCTCCTCATCAACCATCATCGCGACGCAAGAAACTGAGCGGGACAACTAATGGGCATTCTGGGCACCGGCCTCCAGGAGGGGCTGCTCCTCAAACCGATCAAGTACCAGTGGGCGATGGACCTGTACGACCAGGCCGTAGCCAACACCTGGTTCCCGAACGAGATCCAGCTGGGCGAAGACATCGCCGATTTCAAGAAGATGACGGATGAGGAACGTCACGCCGTCACCTTCCTGATGAGCTACTTCAACCCGAACGAGCTCCTCGTGAACAAGGCGCTGGCCTTCGGCGTCTACCCCTACGTCAGCGCGGCGGAGTGCAGCATCTACCTCGCCAAGCAGATGTGGGAGGAGGCCAACCACTGCATGTCGTTCGAGTACGTGCTGGAGACCTTCCCGATCGACCGCGAGGCCGCATACAACTCCCACGTCGACATCCCCTCGATGGCGCGCAAGGAGGAGTTCGAGCTCAAGTACATCAAGCGCATGACCGAGAACACCCTCGACATCACCACCACCGAGGGCAAGAAGGACTTCGTGCGCAACCTGGTGGCGTACAACGTCATCCTCGAGGGCGTCTGGTTCTACTCGGGCTTCATGGTCGCGCTGAGCTTCCGCCAGCGCAACCTGCTGCGCAACTTCGGCTCGCTCATGGACTGGGTGGTGCGCGACGAGTCGCTGCACCTCAAGTTCGGCATCAACCTCATCCTCACCGTGCTCGAGGAGAACCCCGATCTGCAGACCGAGGAGTTCGCCGCCGAGATCAAGCAGATGATCCTGGATGCCGTGGCGATGGAAGAGGAATACAACCGCGACCTGCTCCCGGGCGGCATTCTCGGACTCAACGCCAACTACATCAACCAGTACGTCAAGTACCTGGCCGATCGCCGGCTCGAGGAGCTCGGGTTCGAGCCCGAGTACAACGTGTCGAACCCGGCGAAGTGGATGGCGGCGGCGAACGACACGCTGCAGCTGGTCAACTTCTTCGAGTCGACCAACACCTCCTACGAGTCCAACGCTTCGGCCACGGTTTCGGCCAAGTAGTAGATCGCCAAGTAGTAGACCGAGAACAATGCATACTTCACTCGCGCCCCGCATTGGGCGCCCGCTCTCGGTGATCGGGCTCGGCACCTGGCAGCTCGGCGCGGACTGGGGCGACGTCAGCGAAGCGGAGGCCGCAGACATCCTCGCGGCCTCCGTCGACGCCGGCGTCACGATCTTCGACACCGCGGATGTCTACGGCGACGGTCGCAGCGAGCGTGTCATCGGCGCATTCCTCGCCGCCAACCCGCAGCTCGACATCTTCGTGGCGACGAAGATGGGCCGCCGGGTCGAGCAACGGGACGAGTTCTACACGCTCGACAACTTCCGCGCCTGGACCGACCGCTCGCGCGCCAACCTCGGCGTCGACACACTCGACCTGGTGCAGTTGCACTGCCCGCCGAGCGAGACGATCGAGCGCGATCAGGTCTTCGACGACCTCGACACGCTCGTCGCAGAGGGGGCGATCGCCCGGTACGGCGTGAGCGTCGAGACGGTCGATCAGGCGCTGGCGGCGATCGCTCGCCCGAACGTCGCGAGCGTGCAGATCATCCTCAACGCCTTCCGTCTGAAGCCGCTGGATGCCGTGCTGCCGGCCGCCATCGACGCCGGCGTCGCGATCATCGCGCGCGTGCCCCTGGCCTCCGGTCTGCTCAGTGGCAAGTACACGAACGACACCGAGTTCGCGGCGGACGACCACCGTACGTACAACCGGCACGGCGAGGCATTCGACGTGGGGGAGACCTTCTCGGGTGTCGACTTCGAGCAGGGCGTCGCCGCGGCCCGCGAGTTCGCGGCCATCGCCGAGGCGACCGGCCTCACCCCTCCGGTGGTCGCGCTGGCCTGGATCGCGCAGTTGCCCGGGGTCACCACGGTGATACCCGGCGCGCGCAACGTCGCCCAGGCGAAGACGAACGCCTCTGCCGGCTCGGTCGGCCGGCTGGCGATCACGCCCGAGGTGCGCGACATCTACGACCGGTACTTCCGGGAGGCCGTGCACCC
>JBEVGK010000031.1:0-4422 GCA_040511795.1 Lacisediminihabitans sp.
GCGGGCCTCGATTGCGGCCTTCAACACGGTCACTGTCTCCATCGACTCGCGCGAAGGAAGATCAGGAAGCTCGTGATACGGAAGATCGGCCCGCCATGTCATGGTGAAAGACTATCTACATGTCGTCAAAACGTTTAAAGAATTCACCGTATTTTTTATATATAGATCCGTCGTGCCAAAAACTTTTCACCATTGAAACGAGAAAAGGCCCCGTCCGCAGACGGGGCCGTGCTGTCTCAAAGCGTGCGCCCGGAGGGATTTGAACCCCCGACCTATTGATCCGTAGTCAATTGCTCTATCCGCTGAGCTACGGGCGCATTTTCCGCTGGCTGCAAGAACCAACCTGACGACTATACCAGCGAAAACCGGAGGTTAAAAACCATCGCTAGATCGTGGCCACCGAGCCCGAGTCGACGCGATAGTTTGAGCCGTTGACGAAGCTCGCCCGCTCCGAGCAGAGGAAGACGATCACATCGGCGACCTCTGCCGGCTCGCCTCGTCGCTTCAGCTCCATGTACGGCCGCTCCTCGTCGAGGAAGCTCTCGATCGCCTCGTCGACATCGGTGCCATTCTGCTCGGCGCGCTTCTCCATCATCGCGTCGGTCATCGGGGTATGGATGAACGCGGGCGAGACGGCGTTCACCAGGAGGCCTTCCTTGGCATAGCTGCGCGACAGCCCCTTCGACAGAGCGAGGATGCCGGCCTTCGCCGAGCAGTACGGGATCTCATCGTCGTAGGGCTGCACCGCATCCTCCGAGGCGAGGAAGACGAGACGACCCCAGCCACCTTTCCGCAACGATGGGAGGAACGCCTTCACCAGACGCACCGGACCGAGCAGGTCGGTCGTGATGGTGTCGACCCAGCCCTGGTCGTCGATCTCGTGGAACAGGCCCTGCGCACCGGTGATCCCCGCGGACTGCACCAGGATGTCGATGTCACCCACCGCCCGCTGAACGGAGTCGTGGAGGGCAGCGACAGAGCCGACATCCGTGATGTCCGCCGCGAAGGCGAACAGCGCGCCATCGGCCGCGTCGAGTTTCGCCGCCGCTTCGTCGAGAGAGTCCTGCTTCAGGTCGGTGATGACGACGGTGACGCCCTCCGCGAGCAGAAGGCGGGCGGTCTCCCAACCGATGCCGGAGTCCGCCCCGGAGACGAGTGCTTTCTTTCCTGCGATTCCTAGGTCCATGCATCGCACGGTAGGCCTGGTCGCCGACGACGGAAGGGGGTTTACAGCGCACTGCCACCGTGGTCAGGTGACGAAATGGATATCTTCCGCTCGACTCCGGCCATCCTCGGCGAAAGCCTGATCTGGGATGCGGAGACCGGCTCGATGCTCTGGACAGACATCACCGCGGGGGTGCTGCATTCGAGTCGTGTGGGCGACCCGGTGGATGCGGCCGCCGACATCACCGTCGAGCTCCCTCCGCCGCTCGCCAGCTTCGGCCTGGCGGATATCCGCGGGCAGCGAGGCTTCATCGCCTCCCTCGGTGATCGCGTCGTGCTTGCCGACCGCACCGGGTCGGTCCTGCGCACCGTTGCCTTTATCGAACATTCCCATCCGGGAATGCGTCTCAACGAGGGCAAGGTTGACCCGCACGGCAGCTGGGTGACCGGCTCCATGTATCTCACCACCGGTGACCCGGACGGCGCGTTCTACTCGATCAACCCCGACGGAGATGTGCGCACTCTGCGCGGCGGCATCGGCGTCGGCAACGGTCTCGAGTGGTCGCTCGACGGCACGCGCATCTACTTCACCGACACCAGCGTCTCGACCGTCTACACCGGCCGCTACAGCGAGACGGGAGAGATCACGGACGTCGAACCTTTCCTCACCGACGGCCCGCACGACGGACTCACCATGGATCTCGATGGCTGCCTGTGGAGCGCGTTCTACGGCGAGGGGCGCGTCGCGCGCTACTCCCCTGGCGGAGAGCGGATGCTGGAGCTCGAACTCCCCGCCCCCAACGTCACCTCGGTCGCCTTCGGCGGCGCCGACCTCCGCACCCTCTTCGTGGCGAGCGCGCGCGAGAATCTCACCGAGGACCAGCTGGTGGCGCATCCGCTCTCCGGCTCGATCTTCACGATCTCGACCGACACGAAGGGCAGGGAGTCGCGCACGTTCAGCGCGTGAGCTCCTCGATGGTGATGGCCGCCGTGATCAACGCGAGGTGGCTGAGACCCTGCGGAAGGTTGCCGAGAAAGCCGTCGTCGACCGGGTCGATCATCTCCGAGTACAGCCCGACGTCGTTGCCGAGCGCGACCATGCCATCCATCAGCTCCGTCGCCTCCTCGTGTCGCCCGACACAGGCCAGCGCCGATGCCATCCAGAACGAGCAGGCGACGAACGCACCCTCCTCGCGCTCAGCGCCGGTGTAGCGGTAGAGCAGCGGCCCGCGGCCGAGCTCGCTGCGGAGCGCGTCGATGGTGGTCGACATCCGTTCTCCCCGGTCGAAGCCGCTCGGGGCGTGCAGCAGCACCGATGCGTCGAGGTGTTCCGTACCGGGCCACGCCACCCAGGCCTGACGCTTCTCCGACCAGCAGTGCTTCTCGATCCAGTCGCGGATGGCGTCGCGCTCCGACTTCCAGCGCTCGGCGTTACCCGGGATCTGTCCCAGTTCGCAGAGCACCACCGCGCTGTCGAGAGCCATCCAGCAGCCCATCTTCGATGACGTGTAGTGCCGATGCGCTTCGAGCTCCCACATTCCCGAATCGCGCTGACGCCAGGCGTCGCTCGCGCGGTCGGCGATGGACGCCAGTAGCCGTCCGGTCTCCGCGTCGAGCAGGTTTCCCGCCTCGACATATCGGCGCATGGTCACGAACAGATCGCCGTAGATGCCGAGCTGCAGCTGCGACTTCGCCGGGTTGCCGATCACCACTGGCGCGATCCCGCGCCAGCCAGGAGCATCCATCTGCTCGACCGCGGGTGGCGTGCCCCCGTCGAGCGTGTAGAAGATGTGCAGCTCCGGCCCGTGTTCCTTGATGGTGGTGAGCAGCCAGGAGACCGCGGCGTGCGTCTCCTCCCTCAGCCCGAAACGGATGAGGGCGCTCACCGTGTACGCGAGGTCACGCACCCAGGCATAGCGATAATCCCAGTTCTTTCCGCCGCTCAACGACTCGGGGAGGGATGTCGTGGCCGCCGCCGCGATGGAGCCCGTCGGACTGTAGATGAGCAGCTTCAATGCCAGCGCGCTGCGCTGCACGGCGTCGGCCCACGGACCGTCGTAGCTGAACTCGTTCGACCAGGCTTGCCAGTTCTCGATCGTGCGATCGATCGTGCGGTCGGTGCTGGCGGCGTCGGGCAGGTGCAGCGGCTCGTCCGCGGTGCCGGCCACGATGAGCAGGTGCCGCGACCCCGCCGAGGTCGTGAACGCACCCTGCAGCCCGCGCGGACCACCACCGCGGGGGCCGTGATCGGAGCCCTTCACCGCGATGGTGACCCCATCGATACGGATCACCTTGCCGTGGGTGGTCCGCTCCACCCACGGGCTCGAGCGGGCGAACCGGGTTCCGGGGGCGACCCGCCAGCGGAAGTGCACGGACCCCTCGAGACCGTCCACGCGGCGAGCCAACTCCAGCCACGGCAGGCGGCCGGCGACCCCGGTGACGAGGGCGTCGGTCATCCGCGCCCTGCCGTTCGCGGTGCTGAACGTGGTCTCGAGCACATTGCTGCCCGGCAGGTAGCGGCGGGTCACCGTGAACGGTTCGCTCGGGGCGAGCTCGATGGCACCCCCGTCCTCGCCGTCGAGCAGACGCGCGAAGACCGGGACCGAACCGAGCGACGGCACCGGCAACCAGTCGATGCCGCCGTCGAGGGCCACGAGGGCGACAGTGCGACCGTCGCCGATCGCTCCGTAGGAGCGCAGGTCGACGTATCCGTCGGTTCGGCCGGACGCGACGCTCTCAGGCAACGGCGCCGCCATGCAGGAACCGCGCGTAACCGCCGGGCGTGCGCCCCTCGGAGCGCCCGGAGGTCTGCACCTCGCAACCGTCGGTCGCGAGCCCGGCACCGACGATGCGACCGACCAGGTCGTTGTCTTCGTGCTCGGCGAGCGAGGCGAACCCACCCGCCGCGAGATAGGTGCTCGCGCGCACTCCGAGGTTGGCGCCGTGCACGTGACCGTTCGGGCGGCCGCGCCGATGGGTGCGCCGCCAGAGCGCCACTTGCTCGGTGCTGAGGTCGGCGAAGTCGGGTCGCACGGTTCCGATCATGAGGTCGAAACCCTCCTCGGCGATGGCGAGCTGTTCGGTGAGCCAGTTGCGGGGAACCACGCTGTCGGCGTCGGTGTTGGCGATCCAGATGCCCTCCGGCGGCCCCGCCACGAGCTCGAGCGCACGCGCGACACCGGCGGCGCGGGCGGCCCCGACGTTCGCCGCCTCCAGTTCGATCACCTCGATCCCGCCGACGCCCCGGGCCAGAACGGC
>JBEVGK010000032.1:0-4990 GCA_040511795.1 Lacisediminihabitans sp.
CGCAGGGCTCGGTCACGCTCCCAGACCACCGGGTCGAAGGGCGACAGCAGGGCGGCGGTCTCGATCCGGCGCGGGACGCGGGCGTCAGGATGCAGGAAGGCCGGCCGGTTCCAACCCGGCACGGTCACCGGCAGTAGTTCGCCGTTGTCGACCAGTTCACGTATCGCGGTCTTGGTGTCGTCGGTGCGCAGCCGGTAGTAGTCGGCGATGTCGCTGAGGGTGCCGATGCCGAGTGCGCGACTGGACCGGCGCACCAGCTCGCGGATCGCGTCGGCCTTCGGAATGCTGACCTCGAGCAGCCGCTGCGGCACGATCTGCTCGGTGAGCGCATAGCTGCGCTCGAAGCGGGTGCGGCCGGCCGTGGCCACCTCACCCCAGAAGAACAGGAACTCGAGGCCCGTCTTCACATCCGACCAGCCCCACCACGGTCCGGTGCGCACGTTCGACTCGTGCTCGATGGCACTGGCCGCGATCGGCCCGGTGGTCGCCAGCTCGCGGCGCAGCCAGTCGAGCATCTCGCCGTGCTCGGCCACCCAGGTGTCGCGCTGTGCCGAGTACTTGTCGCGGTAGAAGTCCATCCGCCAGCCGAACAGCGGCCAATCCTCCACCGGGATGAACGCGGCCTGATGCGCCCAGTACTCGATGTACTTCGACTTCGGCGTGAACAGCAGGGCGTCGAGTTTCGCCCTGTCGTACGCCCCGAGCCGGGCGAACAGGGGCAGGTAGTGGCTGCGTTCGAACACGTTGACCGAGTCGATCTGCAGCAGGTTCAGCTGCGCGATCTGCAGGTTGAGCTGCCGGGTGCCCGGCACGGTCGGGCTGTGCCGACCGAAGCCCTGCGCGGCAAGGGCGATGCGGCGCGCGGCGGCGGGGGAGACCTGGGTCATCCCCTCAACCTACCGAGCGCCACCGTCAGGTGATCGGATGCTCAGGTGAGTTCGGGCAGCGCCGGCAGCACGGCGACGCTGTCGACGATGTAGTCGTGCGGATGCTGCGCCAGCTCGTTCTTCGTGAGCGCACCGGTCAGCACGCCGACGCCGACCACGCCGGCGTTGCGCGCGGCGAGCAGATCGACCACCGTGTCACCGGCGGCGAGCACGGTGGCCACGTCCGTCACCCGCGTCTTCTCCATCGCGTGATGGATCAGGTATGGCGCCGGGCGGCCGGCCTCGACCTCGCTGCTGGTGACGACCGCATCGAGCAGGTCGCCGATGCGCCAGCCGACGGCGTCGAGGATCGGGTAGGCCACGTCATCCGTGAATCCGGTCGTCAGGGCGATCTTCACCCCGCGCGAGCGCAGCACGCGCAGGGCGTCCTCCACGCCGGGCAGGGCGACCGGCGGCGTCACCCGATACGACTCGGCGAGGATCTCCCGGAAGCGCTCGAAACCGGCCGACGCCTGTGCGGGGTCGCCTCCGCCGAGACCGAGCAGCGCGCCGATCGCGGTGAGTTTGTCGGTTCCCATCCAGAGCTGCAGGTCGGCTGTCGCCACGGTCGCTCCGGTCTCGCGCACGCTCTCGGCGAGGGCGTCGTAGACGAGGCCATGGTCATCGATGGTGGTGCCGGCCATGTCGAGGGCGACGAGCCCGATGGTTGTCATGCCGGGTAGTCCATCACTGACGGGTGAACCGTTCGTGAATGGTCGGTTTCGTGCGGGGTGCCCGGATGCGCGGCACGCCGTCGCCGGTCAGGCTGACGGTTGTGAATGCTCCCATCTCCTCCTCAGATCTGCTCGTCGTCGGCGCCGGCATCGTCGGTCTCGCCCATGCGGCAGAGGCGGTGCGCCGCGGCCTGACGGTCACGGTCATCGACCGTGACAGTCGCGCGGTCGGGGCATCCGTGCGCAATTTCGGGCACTGCTGTGTCACGGCGCAGTCGGGCGATCTGCTCGATCTGGCGCTGTCCGCCCGTGAGCGGTGGGTGGAGTACAGCGCCGCCGCCGGTTTCTTCTCGGTGCAGTCGGGAGCGCTCACGGTGGCCCGCTCACCCGAGGAGCTTGCCGTGTTGGGCGAGTTGTCGGCATCCCGCGAACCCGGGCAGGTGGTGTTGGTCTCCGCCGACGCCGTGCGCGACGAGCTGTCGTCGGGTGACGGCGCGATCCTCGGCGGCGCGATGCTGCGCGACGACGTGCGTGTCGACCCGAGGGAGGCGGTCGGGTCGCTCGCAGCCTGGCTCGCCGAGCAGGGCGTCACCTTCCTCTGGCAGACCTCGTATCTCGGCCACGACGGCGCTCTCGCCCAGACGTCACGCGGGCCGATCGCGGCCGAGCGCACCCTCGTCTGCGTCGGTCACGACCTGGACTACCTGCAGCCGGCGCTCGCCGCCGAGTATGAGATCGAGCGCTGCGGTCTTCAGATGGCGAGGGTCGTCGTGCCCGACGGTCGCCGCATCCGCCCGGCCGTTCTCACCGGCACGTCGATGCTCCGGTATCCCGCGTTCACCGACATGCCGGCGTCGGTAGCGCTGCGCGACCGCGTCGCCGCCGACGATCCCGAGCTGGTGGAGATCGGCGCCAACGTCATGTTCACCCAGCGCCCCGACGGCTCGATCATCGCCGGTGACAGTCACCGCTACTCCGCGACGATGGACCCGTTCCTGCTGGAGTCGACGACGGATGTCCTCCTCGCCCGCATCGCGCAGGTGCTCGGCTTCGCGGGCCCCGCGGCCGACTCGCTCCCTGTAGACCGACTGCGGGTGGTCGAGCGCTGGCAGGGTGTGTACGCGTCGAGCCCGAAGCAGCCCTATCTGGTCGCCGAGGTCGCGCCGGACGTGACGGCGGTGTCGGTCACCTCCGGCGTTGGCATGACGATCTCCTTCGGCCTGGCCCGCCGCTTCTTCGCTTGACCTGGCGTTCGCTTCTCTCGGGCGTCCGCTCACCTGGCCCCGCTCGTTGCGCCTGCTCCCTGGCCCCGCTCGGTGCGCCTGCTCCGTGGCCCGCTCATTGCGCTAGTCCGCTGGCTCCCGGTAGCTGGACCGGCTCCCGACACGTGCTCGTCTCGTTCCCCGACCGCTCCCGTCCCGACACTCCCGTTATGCAGCACGTCCTGCACAACCGCTAACCGTTGCGCAGGAATCCCTGTCTAACAGTGGTCCGTTGTGCAGGCTCTCCTGCGCAACTGCTAACCGTTATGCAGCACAGCCTGAATTCAGCACCACGCATCTGCAGCAGTGACTGCACATTGGTGCGGGTAGCGATTGTGCAGGAGTTACTGACGAACGGGGTGGGTCACAGTTGTGCAGGCGTTCCTGAAGAACGGTGCGGGTAGCGATTGTGCAGGAGTTACTGACGAACGGTGTGGGTCACGGTTGTGCAGGAGTTACTGAAGAACCAGGGACCGGACTTCAGGAGTACCTGCATAACCGCTAGCCGTTGTGCAGTATCTCCTGCACATCGGATGACCGTTATGCAGGAGGAGCTGAATAACGGGAGTGTGCGGGGCAGGTCTTCCCTTGCGAGAGCCGATCGCAAGATCTCTTCTTGCGGGTGCCGAGTTCTTGCGAGAGCCGGTCGCCGGACCGACCCGACGGTGAGAGCGACCGATCATGACCGATCGGACCGAGGCAGTACCGATCGCCGGACGGAGCGAGACGAGGCAGCGCCGATCGCCGGACCGAGCCGACGGTGAGCGGAACTAACCCGCTGTCCGTCTGTCGTTCGGTCTTCGTTCACCTGACTGGGGAGCGGCCGACACCAGAGGGAACAACCATGCGATGAGGCCCGCACCGGTATCCGACAGTTCGCTCCACAGCGCGAACGACCGGGACGAGCATCTGGAGGATAAGTGACCATCAAGCGTTTCATCGTCGGCACGGCGTTCGTCGCCGCCGTCGCGATCTCGCTCACCGCGTGCGCGAGCTCGACCACCCCCGCGAGCTCCAACTCGGATTCCGTCAACGCCAAGACGGCAACCTCGGCCGACGACTTCGGCGGCCTCAAGGGTCTCGTCGAGGCGGCAAACAAAGAGGGCCAGCTCAACGTCATCACGCTTCCCCCGTCGTGGGCCAACTACGGCAAGATCATCGAGGGCTTCGAGAAGAAGTACCCGAAGATCACGATCAACTCGGCAAACCCCGACGGCTCCAGTGCCGACGAGGTCGCCGCCGCGAAGTCGCAGAAGGGCCAGACCACCGCGCCCGACGTGTTCGACATCGGTACCGCCGTGCTCAGCCAGAATCTCGACCTGGTCGCCCCCTACAAGGTCGCGAACTGGAAGGACATCCCCGAGGACTTCAAGGATGCCGACGGCAAGTGGTACTACGACTACACCGGCCTCATGTCGATCGGCTACGACTCGACGGTCATCAAGACCGCTCCGAAGAAGATGAGCGACCTGCTCGGTTCTGCGTACAACGGAAAGGTCGCCATCAAGGGCGACCCGACGCAGGCGAACGAGGCGGCATCCGCCGTGTACCTCGCCGCACTGCAGAGCGGTGGCAAGGCCAGCGACATCGAGCCCGGCATCGACTTCTTCGGCAAGCTGAAGAAGGCGGGCAACTTCCTCGCCGTCACGCCCTCGCAGGCGACGGTCGCCTCCGGTGAGACCCCCGTGGTCATCCAGTGGAGCTACAACAACCTCGCCTGGGGCAAGGCGGGCGGCTCGGCCGGCAACGCCAACTTCAAGACCGTCGTGCTCCCCGGCACCGCGCTCGGCAGCTACTACAACCAGGCGATCAACGCGGATGCACCGCACCCCGCGGCCGCTCGCCTCTGGGAAGAGTGGATCTACAGCCCCGAGGTGCAGAACCTGTACCTCGCATCGGGTGCATACCCCGCGACGCTGACCGCCATGCAGGCGAACAAGACCGTCGATGCCAAGGTGCTCGAGACCGTCGGCGCCGCCCCGAAGGACTTCGTGCAGCTCACCGCAGATCAGGCCGCGGCGGCAGCGACCCTGCTCACCGCCAAGTGGGCCTCGGCGATCGGCTGACGATCACACCATGACTGTCGCAGCTCCGCTTGCGTCGGCCACCACGAGCGGCGTCGGGAGGA
>JBEVGK010000033.1:0-3725 GCA_040511795.1 Lacisediminihabitans sp.
TGGGTGGTGATGCCGTCGAACAGCGTCAACTCCAGTTCGCTGGCGATCTGGGTGACCCAGGTGATGTTGTCGTCGAGGCCGGCACTCGCGTGCTCGATGGCCAGGTTGATCTTGTTGGCGTCGTACGCCTCACGCTGTCCGTCGCGCTTTACTACGGTAATTGCCACGAGTGCTCCCACTTCATCTAGTGCGACCAGTCGTGCTCTGCACCGCGGTGCCCGCTGCTACTGATCGCCTGCTTCTGTTTGACAGCCCCTGCGTGAGCAGGTCTGCTGTCTCGAAAAGCGCCCCAACCAGCGCTTTTCACCCCGAATTCTCGCCGCCGGTGCGTTGTGCCCTCCTGCGGTTTCACCACTATATATCGGGGGTACGACATTCGGCTAACACCACATCTAGTGGGCGTGTCATCCACAGATGTGTATAACTTCGCCGGTTTCTGCACAGGCTGTGGAGAGGCCCGTGGCGCGCTCGGGACGCGCTCGGACGGAGGGTCGGGATGCGCCTGGGGTCGGGATGTCCACAACCGCGCGCCCGCATTCCCATCCGCCGCCATCACACCGTTGTGCAGGATCTCCTGCACAACGGAGGTGGCGCGGCGAGGCGAGCCACAGAGGTGCCGCGAGTTGTCACGGAAGCACCTCAATCGCGCCGGGATACGTACACGAGTGACAACTCGGTGCGCGCACGATGTCACACAGCGAGATCGTGTGCTCGACGACCGGGGTCGCGCCCGGTGAGCCACGACGGTGCGGCGTCTGGGCGGGACTGGGTTATCCGCGCGGGACTTTGTTATCTGCGCGGCAGTTTGTTATCTACGCGGGACTTACAGCAGGCGCGCGGATAACAAAACCCAGCGCGGTCGACCCGCCACCGCCTCCACCACCGTTATGCAGCAACTCCTGCACAACGGGAGGTCGAGCACCCGTCACCGTTACGCAGGCGAACCTGCACAACGGAGAAGCGAGCGTGCACAACGAAGAATCGAGAGCACACCCCGAGGGTGCAAGCGCAGCCCTAGAGCGCAAGCACCCCTGAGAGCGAGCGGACGCCCCGAAAGTGCGCGCCGCACCCCGAGAGCGCACCCGCACCCCGAGGAAAGCGCGAGCGCACGCCGAGAACGCGGGCGCGAGCAGCGCGCGAGGCCGCTAGCGCGAGCTCTTCGAGCAGGTCTGCTGCGCGGCCGTCTGCCCGGTGATCGTCGTCGGCAGCACGACCGGTGCCTCGGCGGGAGTGGTCGCGGTGGGCGTCGGTGTCGGGGTGGGCGTCTTGCCGCCCTTGGTCGACGTCGGCGTGGGGATGGGGGTGGCCGGTGCGACGGGATCGGTGGTCGCGTTCGGGTCGAGCTCGGCTGCGCGTCCGATCTGACCACTCAGCTGGATCGGCTTGTCGGCCACCAGCGCGGCATTGAGCACCGCCGCGGACGACGCGATCGGCACGACCCGGTTCGGGTTCGACGGGTCCGACGCGGTCGGGTACTGCAGGAAGGTGATGTTGCCGAGCCCGATGTCCTTCAGCGCGAGGGCGATCTGCACCATCGTCGAGGGGTTGGAGAGTCCGTCGGTCAGCTCCATGTTGTTGGCAGCGGTCTTCGCGATCGAGTACAGCTGCACCGGGTTGCCGAGCACGCCGCCGGAGGTGAGCTTGCGCGACAGCGCCGACAGGAACACCTGCTGGTTGCTGATGCGTCCGAGGTCGCTGCCATCACCGACGCCGTGGCGCGAGCGGACGAACGCCAGCGCGTCGTTGCCCTGGAGCGTCGCGGAGCCCGCGGGGAGGTTCAGCCCCACATAGGGGTCTTTGATCGGGTCTGCGAGACAGACGGTGACGCCGCCGACGGCGTCGGACATCCCGATCACGCCGTCGAAGCTGATGGTGGCGGCGAACGGGATCTTGAGGCCGGTCATCTTCTGCACGGTGAGCACGGTGCAGTTGATCCCGCCACGGGACAGCGTGGTGTTGAACATCGCGACGGAGGTCGCTCCGACCGTGCCACCGTTCGGTCGCGGGCAGGCCGGCACCGGCACCATCAGGTCACGGGGAAAGCTGATCACCGTGGCGTTGGTGTGGTCCTCGGAGATGTGCAGCAGCATGGTGACGTCGTTGTTGCCCGCGCCAGAACTCGCCGCCTGATCTGCCTTATTGGAGAACTGGCCACCCTGACCGGTGCGGGTATCCGTTCCCGCCAGCAGCAGATTCACGCCGCCGTCGATGGCGCCGATCTCGGGCGGTGCCTGCAGGGTCTTGCCGCTCGCATCCGTCAACTTCACGCCGGACTTGATGCTCGAGGTGACCTGCCAGACTGCGACGCCGCCGACCGACACCGCGGCGACGAGCACCACCGCGAGGGCGATACCGAGCAGGCGGAAGACGCCGGCGACAGGGTGCGACGTCCGTAGCTGACCGTGGCGGGTGGGTGCGGCAGCGCCTCGTCTGTCGCGTCGCCGCGGTCCGAGCTCGGTCATCCGATTGCACTCCCTCTCGCCATTTGTGTGTGCGCAAGCACTCTAACCGAGGGTTTTCGAGCAAACCCTGCGAATCGCTCTGCGCGCCTGCGACCCGCCCGCCGGGCCCTTCCGGCCCGCCGGTAGGCTTGAATCCTTGTGAAGAGCTATCTGGACCTCCTGAAGACGCGCGGCGTCGCGCGGATCATGTCGGCCCAGCTTCTCGCCCGATTCCCCAACGGGATGCTCTCGCTCGCCTATCTCATCCACATCGAGCACATCGCCCACTCGTACGGTGCCGCGGGGCTCGTTCTCGCCGCCACCAGCATCGGCCAGGCGGTCGCCGGCCCCCTCACCAGTCGCTGGATGGGGGTGTGGGGAATGCGCAAGGTGCTCATCCTCACCATGTCGGTGTGCACCGTCGCCATCGGAACGATCGCGCTCGCGCCCGCCCTCCCGGTGCCGCTCTACATGGTGCTCGGCCTGATCAGCGGGCTCAGCACTCCCCCGGTGCAGCCTGCCGTTCGCACCATCTACCCGAAGATGGTCAACTCGCGCCAGCTCACTCCGCTGTTCTCGCTCGACGCCTCCGCCCAGGAGGTCATCTGGGTGGCGGGACCCGTGCTCACCACGTTCGTCGCGACGCAGGTCAGCACCGTCGCGGCGATCCTGCTCGCCCTCGTCTTCCTCATCGGCGGCGGCCTCTGGTTCGTGCTCTCCCCCGAGGTGGGACGTGTGCGCATCCCGCGCAGCCGCCGCAACCTCGGCGCGGTGCTGGCCAAGCCGCCGGTGCTGCTCGCCACCGTCACCGGATTCCTGCTGATCGGCGCCTGCTCGGCGATCGAGGCCGGCGTGGTCTCGGCCTTCGGCGAGAAGAGCCCCGCTTCGGGAATCGTGCTCGCCATCTTCTCGATCGGCTCGCTGGCCGGCGGGCTGCTTCTCGGTCACGTACCGATCGGCCCGTGGGCCCTCGCGCGCCGCATTTTCATCGTGTTCGCCGGGATGGCCCTCGCCGCGGCATCCGTCAACGTCTGGTGGCTGGCGGCGACCCTGCTGATCGCAGGCATCGGTATCGCGCCGGCCCTGGCCGTCATGTTCGGCATCGTCTCGGCCAGCGTGCGGTTCAGCGAGACCGCCGAGGCCTACGGCTGGGTGGGCACCGGGCAGTTGATCGGTGCGGCACTCGGCTCCGCGGCGGCCGGCTTCATGATCGACCGCTTCGCCGCCCCGGGGGCATTCTGGGTGGCGGCATCGCTGGCCTTCCTCGGCTTCGTGATCCCGGCG
>JBEVGK010000034.1:0-3438 GCA_040511795.1 Lacisediminihabitans sp.
CAACTGCGCGAAACCTTGCATGTCGATCAGCGCGTAGTACTGGATCTTCAGCCCGGTGACCCCGCTCGCGGCATCCATCATCGCCTCGATGCCGGGAGACGAGCCCTTCTCGGTGGCCTTTGGATAGAGCTCGGGGTGCTCCTCGGCGTAGGTGTACAGGTAGTCGATCAGGCACTGGTCGCCGCAGTTGTAGCCCTTGGGGAATGGGCCCCAGAGCGGGGCACCCGCTGAGACGGTGGCACGCTCCATGTTGCGGGGGATGCCGATGATCGTCGTCGCGCCGGTTTCGGCATCGACGCTCGCGACGGAGGTGCTGTCGGGACGGAGTCCGGTGCGATCGGGGCCGGCGTCACCACCGAGGAGCAGGATGTTGTAGCGTCCGTCCACCGGCGTCGCCATCGCCGTTCCGCCGAAGATCTTCACCAGGGCGGAGCGCGCGGCGCCCGTCGAGACCGCGGCGTACCCGGCGCTGCCCGCCGTGAGCACGAGTCCCGCGATGGCGACGAAGGCGATGAGCGCGCCGGCCACCGGGCCGAGCTTCACCAGACGCACCAAGCGCAGCGTATCGAGCGTGAGGATGGTCCAGAGGACCGCGAAGAACGCGAACAGCACCTGCAGGGCGGTCAGACCGACGACGCTCGTGACGATCGAGTAGATCGCCGCGTGGGCCACGAGCCAGGTGACGAAGGCGACGATGGCGAGGCCCCAGAGGAAGAACGTCGTAGAAACGGCGAAACGGCCGAGCTTGCGGTTGCCCGCCAGCAGTTGCGCCGATCCCGGGATGAGCAGGTTGAGCACGACCAGCCACCACGCGCGCCGGGCCATCACCGCGGACGGCGCTGCCCCCGGAAAGCGAACGGATGCGGTTGCGCTCACAGGCTCGCCTTCAGGGCGGTGTTCTTCTCCGCCACCAGCGCCTCGAGCGAGTCCGCGTACTCCTGCAGCAACTCGGTGAGCTGGGGGTCGGATGCCGCGAGCATCCGCACCGCGAGAAGACCGGCGTTCTGCGCTCCCCCGATACCCACCGTCGCCACCGGGATGCCGCCCGGCATCTGCACGATGGACAGCAGCGAGTCGAGACCGTCGAGCTTCGCCAACGGCACGGGCACGCCGATGACGGGGAGAGTGGTGACCGAGGCGACCATTCCGGGCAGGTGCGCGGCGCCACCCGCCCCCGCGATGATCACCCGCAGGCCACGACCCGCAGCCTGCTTGCCGAACGCGATCATCTTGTCGGGGGTGCGGTGGGCGGAGACGACCTCCACCTCGAACGCGACACCGAACTTCGTGAGCATGTCGGCGGCGGCCTTCATCACGTTCCAGTCGGAGTCGGATCCCATGATGACGGCGACGCGGGGCTCAGACATGGCTATCAGCCTAGGTTCTGCTCCTGGAAGTACGCCGCAGCGGCACGCGCCCGCACCACTGTTTCAGTGAGATCGGCGCCGTACGCGTTGACGTGACCGACCTTGCGGCCGGGCCGCGGATCCTTGCCGTAGTTGTGTACCTTCACGGCCGGCTGGTCGGCGAAGGCCTGCGGGTAGCGATCGGCGAGCGTGCCGGCCGACGGTCCGCCCAGGATGTTGACCATCACCGCCCAGCCGTCGCGGGCATCCGTCGACCCCAGCGGCAGGTCGAGCACGGCACGAAGGTGCTGTTCGAACTGGCTGGTCACCGCGGCATCCTGGGTCCAGTGGCCGGTGTTGTGCGGGCGCATCGCGAGCTCGTTGATCAGCAGGCGCTGGTCGGTGGTCAGGAACAGCTCCACCGCCAGCACGCCGGTGACACCGAGGCCCTCGGCCACCGTCCTGGCGATCTGGGCCGCGACATCCGCCACCTTGCCCGTCGAGTCGGGCGCCGGGGCGATCACCTCCGCACACACCCCGTCACGCTGGATGCTCTCGACCACCGGCCAGGCGACGAGTTCGCCGGACTCGCGGCGGGCGACCAGCTGCGCGAGTTCGCGCTGGAATTCGACCAGCTCCTCCGCCAGCAGCGGCGCGCCGAGGGCGAGCCAATCCTCGATGTCGGTGGCGCTCGACACCACGCGCACGCCCTTGCCGTCGTAACCACCTCGGGCGGTTTTCACCACCGCGCGACCGCCGTTGTCGGCGAGAAAGACCTCGAGATCCGCGGGGGATTCGATGCGCGCCCACTCCGGCATCGGCAGCCCGAACTCCGCGAGCTTCTCGCGCATCAGCAGCTTGTCCTGCGCGTACAGCAGCGCATCCGGGGCGGGGCGGACACGGATGCCGCGGCTCACCAGTTCGCGCAGGATCTCCTGTGGCACGTGCTCGTGGTCGAAGGTCACCACGTCGACACCCTCGGCGAAGGCCAGCACGTCGTCGAGCGAGTGGTGACTGCCGATGGACGTCACGGCGAGCGCCGCCGACTCCCCCGCGCTCTCGGCGAGCACCCGCAGCTCGATGCCGAGGTTCACCGCCGCAGGGATCATCATCCTGGCCAGCTGGCCGCCGCCGATTACGCCCACTGTTGGCATGCTTGTTGCTCCTGGTCAGATCGAACGAGTACGGGACGATTAGAATCGCCCCGTCCATCTTCGCCCATCCGTTTAGGGATTCATGCGTCGCCTCATCGCCCAGCTCGTCCGGTTCGGACTCGTCGGCGGTGTCGGGTTCATCGTCGATCTCGGAGTGTTCAACATTCTGCGCGCGACCGTGTTCTCTCCGGACACCGTTCCGCACGGCCCGCTCTTCGCGAAGATCGTCTCCACCGTGCTCGCCATCGCCGTCAACTGGATCGGCAACCGCTACTGGACGTTCGGTGACCGAAAGCGTCCCAACATCGCCCGCGAGGGTCTCGAGTTCGCGCTCGTCAGCGGCGGCGGCCTGCTCATCGGCCTCGGCTGCCTGTGGGTCTCGCATTACGTTCTCGGCTTCACCTCAGTGCTCGCCGACAACATCTCCAGCAATGTCATCGGCCTCGTGCTCGGCACGGCGTTCCGGTTCACGTTCTACCGCCTGTGGGTGTTCCGCGAGGAGAAGAACGACCCGCCGCGCCCGTTGACGCTGCACGAGGCGCACATGCCGACGGCTGCGGAGGACTAGCGCACCCTCCCCTTCCGTCGCCCGCCTGCTCGTCCGATCTCCCCCTCCCCCTTCCCACCTGCTCGTCCGCCAACAGGCTCAGCTCGCCGAATCGTCACCCAACAGGCCCAGCACGGGGATGTGACCAGCTCTAGCCTGTCGACTGCCGCGCGCCCGGGGCGATCCGCGCCGGCCGCCCCCGTCGAAGATGGCTCTCCACGACTGACACGCACCAGTCCAGGTCGGACATGATCTGCGAGTGGTGGAATCGCGCACTGCCGTAATTGCTCAGTACCGCGTTGCCGTCCCGGCGGCGATCGGTGATCTGCTGCGACTCATCGTCGTGGAACTTTTCGCTGGCGCATTCCACGATGAGCCAGTCGTCGACCAC
>JBEVGK010000035.1:0-4931 GCA_040511795.1 Lacisediminihabitans sp.
CCGATCGCGGAGGGCGTGACCGAAGTGCTGCTCGGCATCTCCGCCGGTTCCCGCGGTGCGGTCGACACGCTGGTGGATGCTGCACTCGTCGCCGGCGCCACGGAATACAGCGAGCCGAGAGACTACGGCACGATGTACCAGCGCGCGTTCCGTGACCTCGACGGTCACCACTGGGAGATCATCTGGATGGAGTCCGGCACCGTCGGCTGACGGCGGCAGTGGCGGACAACCACCAATACCCCGTTTTTCGCCGACCGCAACGCCCTCCCACCGATCGCTCAGCAGTTCTACTGTCGTCGAGGTGGTGCCGAGTGGCGCCCGGAAGGACGTGAACGCAATGTCGCGCGCAGAAGCCACGGACCGGTCGATGGGGGACTCGGTGAAGAGTCTGGTTCCGGCCAGGATGGACCGTTTGCCCTGGACCCGATTCCACTGGTCGATCGTCGTCGGGCTGGGAACGGCGTGGATCCTCGACGGTCTCGAGATCCAGATGGTGTCGGCCAACGGCTACGCCAAGATGCTCGACATGTCCTCCACCGAGGTCGGCTTCACCGGAACCGTGTATCTCGTCGGCCAGGTGGTGGGGGCGCTCGTGTTCGGGCGACTTGCCGACAAGCTCGGTCGTCGCAAGTTCTTCATCATCACCCTGCTCGTCTACCTGATCGGCAGCGGTATTGCGGGCTTCGCCCCGAACATGCAGTTCCTCTGGGTGTTCCGCTTCATCGCGGGACTCGGCATCGGCGGTGAGTACACCGCCATCAACTCCGCGATCGACGAGCTCATCCCCTCGCACTACCGGGGCCGCGTCGACATCGCGATCAACGGCACCTACTGGGGCGGGGCGGCCCTCGGTGCCGTCGCCAACTTCTTCCTGCTGAACCCCTCGCACCCCGACTTCAGCGAGAACTGGGGTTGGCGCATCGGCTTCTTCCTCGGCCCGGTGCTGGGTCTCATCATCATCTATCTGCGCCGACACATCCCCGAGAGTCCACGGTGGCAGCTCACCCACGGTCAGGCGGATGCCGCGAACAAGACGGTCGACGAGATCGAGCAGCGCATCCACGACGAGGGCGTCACCGACCTCCCTCCCGTGGACGAGAGCAAGGCCATCGAGGTGCGCTCGATCGAGAACGTCGGAGCGCGGCAGATCCTCGGTGTCTTCTTCAAGAAGTATCCGAAGCGCGCCGCGACGACGATCGTGATGTTCGTCACCCAGTCGTTCCTGTACAACGCGATCTTCTTCAGCTACGCGCTGGTGCTGGAGAACTTCTACGACGTCAAGAACACGGCGATCTACTTCATCCCGTTCGCGATCGGCAACCTGATCGGCCCGTTGGTGCTCGGTCACCTGTTCGACACCTGGGGCAGGCGCAAGATGATCTTCCTCACCTACGGGCTCGCGGGAGTGGTGCTCGCCGTCTCGGCGATCCTGTTCAACATCGGTGCATTGACTGCGGTGACCCAGACGATCTTCTGGTGCGTCGCCTTCTTCTTCGCGTCCGCGGGAGCATCATCCGCCTACCTGGTGGCGAGCGAGTCGTTCCCGGTCGAGTTGCGCCGCCAGGCGATCTCGTACTTCTTCGCGATCGGCCAGATCGCCGGAGCGCTCGCACCCGTGCTGTACGGGGCGCTGATCGGCGACGGTAGCGACCGCTTCCCGCTCACCATCGGCTACTTCATCGGCGCCTTCCTGATGATCGGCGGCGGTATCACGGCCTTCCTGATCGGGGTGGATGCCGAACGCAAGTCCCTCGAGGACATCACCGAACCGCTGTCGGTGGTGGGGGCATCCGCCACCAAGGAACGCAAGCAGAGCTAGCCCTGCAAGAACCAGGGCGGCGGTGCGGCGCCGCGGAATAGGCTGGCTGCACCGCGCAACCCCTGTCCGATTACGCGCGCCCGTTCGATCACGAAAAGAGAACCGTGTCTGACAAAGCTGTGCCCCAGAAAGTGTGGTTCATCACCGGAACATCGCGTGGCTTCGGTCGCGAGTGGACCGAGGCGGCCCTGTCGCGAGGGGACAAGGTCGCCGCGACCGCCCGCGATGTACGGAGCCTGGATGACCTCGAAGACAAGTACGGCGATCAGCTGCTGCCCATCGCCCTGGACGTGACCGACCGCGCGGCGGACTTCGCCGCCGTGCCGCAGGCGAAGCAGCAGTTCGGACGCATCGACGTCGTGGTCAACAACGCCGGCTACGGCCAGTTCGGCCTCATCGAGGAGATCACCGAGGAGGAGGCGCGGGCACAGTTCGAGACGAACCTCTTCGGCGCGCTCTGGGTGACGCAGGCGGCGCTGCCGATCCTGCGCGAGCAGGGTCACGGCCACATCATCCAGGTCTCGTCGATCGGCGGAATCTCGGCCTTCCCCAACATCGGCATCTACAACTCGTCCAAGTGGGCGCTCGAAGGCTTCTCGCAGGCCCTCGCGCAGGAGGTCGCCGGCTTCGGCATCAATGTCACGCTGGTCGAACCAGGCGGGTTCTCCACCGACTGGGGTGGGGCATCCGCTCAGCGCGCGACGCCGTTGCCCGCCTACGCGGAGTTCCACGAGCAGGCGGCGAAGCAGCGCGAGGCACGGGTCGGCAGCCAGGGTGATCCGCACGCGTCGTCCGCGGCCATCCTCACGATCGTCGACGCCGACGAACCGCCCCTGCGGGTCTTCTTCGGCACCGCACCTCTGGGGATCGCGAAGGCGGACTACGCCAGCCGCATCGCGACCTGGGAGAAGTGGAACGACGTCTCCATCGAGGCCCAGGGTTAGCACGGCTGGGCTAGCGAGGCGTTCGTGGCGGGCGGCGCGCACTCCATAGACTGGGTGCACACCGCTCGTCCCTGGAAAGGTTCACCATGAAGTACTTCGCCTATGTCATCTCCATGGTGCTGTTCGTCGGTGGCATCTTCCTCTTCGGCTACGCCTTCTCGGTGCCGAGCATCGAGGCGATCCTGTTCTTCCTCGGCATCATCGCCGTCTCGCTCTCGCTCTACCTGCCGTTCCACGTGCACAAGCTCGGCGACCGCTGAACGCGTAGCGCATGGAGTTCGACCGTTTCGGTGACGGACGGGTAGAAGACACCCGTCGACAGCGCGGACTCACCGTCGCGCCTGAGGTGCCCGCCACCCCCGGCCTCGAGATCGAGGAGGGCGCGAGCGGCTTCTACGGGGTCGTCAAGCGCGTCGAGGGCAGGCTCGTGCACCTCGAGGACTTCGACGGCATGATGCGCGTGTTTCCGCTCGGCGCCGGCTTCCTCGTCGACGGCACGCCGGTCACGCTGGTCGCGCCGAGGGCCGCGAAGGCCGGAACAGCCCGCACGGCCTCCGGTTCCTTCGCCGTCGCCGACCAGCGCGCCCGGGTGGCGCTGCCCAGCCGGATCTTCGTCGAGGGCCGGCACGATGCCGAGCTGGTCGAGAAGGTCTGGGGCGCCGACCTGCGCGTCGAGGGTGTCGTCGTCGAATACCTCGAGGGCGTCGACGACCTCGACGCGATAGTGAAGCGTTTCGCTCCTGGGCCCGGTCGCCGGGTGGGTGTGCTGGTCGATCATCTCGTGCCCGGGTCGAAGGAGAGCCGGATAGCGGATGCGGTGGCGCGCGGACCCTATGGTCGCGATGTGCTCGTGGTCGGGCATCCATTCGTCGACGTCTGGCAGGGCGTCAAGCCCGGCCGGCTGGGCTGGACCGAATGGCCGGTGATCCCTCGCAGCGTTGAATGGAAGCACGGCATCTGTGCGGCCCTCGGCTGGCCGCACGCCGAGCAGGCCGACATCGCCCGGGCGTGGCAGCGCATCCTCGGGCAGGTGCGCACCTACGCCGACCTAGAGCCGGTGCTGCTGGCCCGCGTCGAGCAGCTCATCGATTTCGTGACGGAGCCGACAGGGCGCTGAGGGTCAGGCGGTGATCTGCACCAGCAGATTGATGGTGGAGGCGACGATGACCGCGCCGAACACGAACGACAGCAGGGCGTGCTTGAGCGCCACCATCCTGATCTCCTGCGAGCTGATGCTGGTGTCGGAGACCTGGTAGGTCATCCCGATGGTGAAGGCGAGATAGGCGAAATCGGTGTAGCGCGGAAGGGCCTTCTGGTTGAAGTCGACCCCGCCGTCGACCTTGTAGTACTCCCGGGCATAGCGCAGGGTGTACAGCGTGTGGAGCAGGATCCACGACAGCGCCACGCTGAGCAGGGTGAGGGCGGCGAGCAGCGCCTTCGCGACGCCGTGGGTGTTCGCGGCGTTCACCAGAACGAAGATCACCGAGAACAGGCTGGCGATGGTCAGCAGCAACACGAGCGCGTCGGCGTAGCCGCGGTAGAGCTCCTCCTGGCTGGCATGGGACTTGGTCTCATCGCCGTCCAGCTTGCTGATGTAGACCCAGGCCCAGATCGAGTAGACGGCAGAGGAGAAGCACCAGCCCACGGTCGCGGCATAGGCCCACTCGCCGAGCAGCCCGGTCGCAACGGCGGCAACCACTCCGACGGCCAACATCACGGCGAGTCGGAGGATCGTGTTGTGTTGGCGCATAAGGCGATTAGACCACAATGGTCGGATGCTCAGTCTCCGCCCCCTGACCTCGGACGACATCCCGCGAATCGTCGAACTCAACGACGCCGCCTACCCCGCCGTTCCCATTACGTCGGAGCGGGAGATGGCAGAGCTGCTCGCGCTCGCCGGGTTCACCTTCGCCGCGATCGACGGCGACGTGCTGCGGGGATTCCTGATCGGGATGACGCCGGGCTCCTCCTACGCGAGCGAGAACTACCGCTATTTCGACGGTCGCGGCACCGACTACCTGTACATCGATCGCATCGTGATCGACCAGGCTGTGCGCGGTGGCGGGATCGGTCGCACGCTGTACACGGCGGTGTTCGACCTCGCCCGGTCGCAGGGTCGCACCGAGGTGGACTGCGAGGTCAACATCGACCCGCCGAACCCCGAGTCG
>JBEVGK010000036.1:0-4046 GCA_040511795.1 Lacisediminihabitans sp.
CGCCGGAACAGCAGGCCGAATGGGGAGAGGAATACGACGGACTCGGGGCATGCACTCATCCGCCCGGTTCATATCCGCCCGGTACATATCTGCGCGGTTGATTCGCTATCGTCGTCGCAAGGTCGAAACCCGAATCGATCACTCCAGACGCTCGATCACTTAAGACACACAGAGTGGATGCCCGTGACCCAGCACGACCAGGACAGCGCTGCAGAGCAGCTCTCGCAGACATCGGGCCGCCTCGCGCTCGCGATCGGGCGACTCAACCGCCGCATGCTGCGCGCGACGGAGGGACTGAGCCACGGCTCGCTCTCCGCCCTGTCGAGCATCGTCAAGTTCGGGCCGCTGCGTCTCAACGAGCTCGCCGGTCGCGAGGCCGTCGCCGCGGCGACCATCACGCGCATCGCCACCGACCTCGAGGTGCGCGGCTACGTCACGCGGGAGTCCGATCCGCTCGACCGTCGCGCGATCACGATCGCGGCCACCGAGTCGGGTGTCGACTACATCGTGCGTGCGCGGTCCGCCCGAGCCGACGTGATCGCCGCGCTGCTCGGCACCCTCGATGCGCGTGAGCTCGAGCTCGTGCAGGAGGCGCTGCCGGTGTTCGAGGCGCTGGTGCTGGAAGCGCACTACGCCGGCAAGGAGTAGTCGCCCGAGCGCCATCTACGCCTCGCCGCCTACGCCTCCGTAGCGCCCGTGATGATCGCCCGGATGACCTCGAGCGGCAGCTTGGGCTCACGCGCATCGGTGACCAGGCCGTTGGTCTCCTGCAGCGTGTCGGTGAGCTGCGTGTAGCAGAAGCCCGAGAGCACGGTGCTGGAGCGCACGGCATCCAGCAGCGCACCCAGACGCGCGGCGAAGTCCTCGGCCGAGCTCGCCGTCGAGTAGCCCCATGCCGCGTTCGGCTCGCCACCGACGGTGTACTTCACCCCGCCGAACTCGGTGAGCATGACCGGCTGCCCACGGTCGGGTTCGGCGCTGAGGCGCAGCCGGCGACCCGCCGGACCGATGCCGTCGAACAGCCGCTGCACGGCATCCGGATCGGCGTAGCGCTCGCGGAGCACCGCTCCCGAGGGCTCGTAGTCGTGGATGGTCCATAGGTCGGAGTCGAGGTGCTCCCAGCCGTCGTTGGACACGACGGGCCTGGTCGGGTCGAGCGCCTTGGTGAGATGGAAGAGGGCCCGGGAGTAGTCGCGCACCGCCTGATCGTGGGCGATGTGCTGCACGCCCCAGCTCTCGTTGAGCGGCACCCAGGTGACGATGCTGGGGTGGGAGAAGTCGCGGTCGATCGCGGCCGACCACTCCGCCACCAGGCGATCGATGGCGGTGGTGGAGAACTCGAAGGCGCCGGGCGTCTCTCCCCAGACCAGAAGCCCGAGCTTGTCGGTCCAGAACAGGAAGCGCGGATCCTCGATCTTCTGGTGGATGCGTGCGGCATTGAAGCCGAGGTCGAGGATGAGCTGGGCCTCTGCCCGGAGGGCGTCGGCCGAAGGAGCTGCGAGGTGGCTTTCGGGCCAATAGCCCTGACTCAGCACCGAGCGCAGGTAGTACGGACGATCGTTGAGGAGGAACGCCCCGCCCTCGACCGCGGCCGAGCGCAGGCCCAGGTACGACGACACCGCATCCTCGATGCCACTGTCGGTGGTGAGGGCGACGACGGCGTCGAGCAGTCGCGGGTGCTCAGGACTCCACAGGATGTGCTCGTAGTCCTGCCCGTTGGTCTGCCGCGGCAGGGTGAGCGTGACCTCGATGCGATCGCTTGTCGCCGGCAGCTCGATCTCGGCCAGGGACTCCTCGCCGTAGTTCAGCAGCACCCGAAGTCGAGTGCCCGCGGCGGGGCGGCGACTGAGTCGGGTGCGCAGCGTGACCGTCGCCGAGGGGAGGTCGCTCGACCAGTGCAGCGTGTCGATCGCGACACGCGGCACCGCCTCCAGCCAGACAGGCTGCCAGATGCCGGTGGTTCGGTGGTACCAGATCGAGTGGGCGTCGCGCTGCCAGTCCTGCTTGCCGCGAGGCTGGGCGACATCGAAGGGGTCGTCCTCTGCGCGAACGACGAGGGTGTGGGTCTCACGGTCGGCGAGCACGGCCTCGGTCACGTCGACGGTGAATGGCACGTGGCCGCCCTCATGGTCGCCCACGAACTGGCCGTCGACCCAGACGGATGCGCGGTAGTCGACGGCACCGAAATGCACCAGCAGGCGGCCGCCGTCGGTCGTCGATCCTGCCGCGGCGATCGTGGCGGCATCGAGCTCGCGGTGGTACCAGACGACGGGGTGGAAGTCGGTGTCGCCGATGCCGGATGCGGCGGACTCGGGAGGAAACGGAACGACGATGCTTCGTCCCAGCCCCGCGCGGTCGTACCAGCGCTCACTCAGCCCGCGGTCGTCGTCGTCGACGTCGAAGCCCCAGGTGCCGGTCAGGTCGACCCAGTCACCGCGCATCAGCTGCGGGCGGGGGTAACTGCCGTCCTGCTCGGTGGCGCGGGGCAGCCGCGGATGATCGGCGCCTGCGCTGGACGGGACGCGGTGAAAGGTGCTCAGGGCTTCGCTGCTCATGGCTACATGATGCTGGAAAATTACAGCGCTGTAAAATTGCAACGCTGAACAACGCGCAGTCCGACGCCCGCCTCAGGCCGGGTCTGGCGCGCTCTCGCGCACCACGAGCGAGAAGTCGGTCACCCGGTGTCGGCCGACGCCGTCGTATCCCGCGATCCGTTCCTCGAGCAGGTCGAGGGCTGTTGTGGCGAGCTGCTCCATCGCCGGCGCGATCGTGGTGAGGCTCGGGTAGGTGAACGAGGCCATCGGCACGTCGTCCCAGCCGACCACGGCCACGGCATCCGGCACCGCGATGTCGTGCAGCTGCAACGCGCGCAGCGCGCCGATCGCCGCAAGGTCGTCGCGGCAGACCAGAGCATCGAATTGCAGACCCGCGTCGATCGCCCGGGCGACGGCGACCTCCGACTCGCGGGACGAGATGGCGTCACTCGGCAGCAGGAGCGACATGTCGAGCGGGATGCCCGCCGACTCGAGTGCACGCTGGTAGCCCATGAGTCGCACCGACGACGTCGCCGTCAGTCCCGCGGACTCGTGCCCGACGAATCCGATGCGTCGTCTGCCCAGGCGGATCAGCTGCTCCGTCGCGACGGATGCCGCGGCGACGTTGTCGATCATGACGTGATCGACGCCGATGGGGGCGGTCTGCTCGCCCAGCAGGACCAGGGGGATATCCTGCCGATGTTGGGCGATCTCCAGGCTGCTCATCGCCGTCGGCTGGAAGATCACGCCATCGACGAGGCCGGCCTCACGGGTGGAGACGATCTCGCGTTCGCCCTCGAGCGTGCCGTCGGTCTGCTCGAGCAGTAGGCGGTATCCGCGCGCCGCCGCGGCCCGGGACACCGTGCGGGCGAGTTCCGAGAAGTAGGGGATGGTGACATCGGAGAAGGCGAGCGCGAGGATTCCGGTGCGGCCGGTGGCGAGACGGCGGGCAAGCGCGTTCGGGCGGTAGCCCAACTCGTCGAGTGCGCGCTGCACCTTCTCGCGCGTCGCCGGGCTCACGTGCGGGTAGTCGTGCACGACGTTGGAGACCGTCTTCATCGACACGCCGGCGTGCTTGGCGACGTCTTCCAGCCGGACTCGGCGCATTGTGTGATTCCTCTGGGCGGTGGACTGCGGGGTTTCCTCGACTGTAGCGACCGTGCGGTCGGAGCGGCACATCGCCGACTTGACAGCCGGTTTACAGCGCTGTAACTTCCTCGGTGGTCGACCGTGTCGAAGCGCGCAGTCGACGGTACCTGCATCATCGGCCCGCCCCGGCGGAGCACCTCAAAGGAGAGCACAGTGTTCAAGAAACGTCAGGTCGGTCGCACCCTCGCGGCCGCCGTCGCCCTCAGCGTGGGCCTCGCCCTCGCTGGCTGCAGTTCCACCGGCGCCTCCAGCGGTGGCGACGTCAAGGGCGGCGACTACTCCGGCCCCAAGGTCACGGTCACCTTCTGGAACGGCTGGACCGGAGGCGCAGCGCCCGTGCTGGTGCCGAAGCTCGTGGCGAAG
>JBEVGK010000037.1:0-4263 GCA_040511795.1 Lacisediminihabitans sp.
GCGCGAACAAGCAGACCGCGCGCGTCGCGGGCGAGTTCTACCTGAACGCGATCAACGTGATGCGCGGCGCCGAGGGCCTGTCCACCTACGCGCCGATCGACGAGGCGGAGAAGTTCCGCATCGAGTACTGGGCGCTCGAGGAGGCCAAGCTGCAGCGGATGCCGACGCCGAAGCCGCTCGCGACGCGCGTCGCGCTGGTGACCGGGGCGACATCCGGCATCGGCAAGGCGATCGCCACCCGCCTCGCCGCCGAGGGCGCCTGTGTGGTGATCGCGGACCTCGACCTCGACAAGGCCCAGGCCGCCGCGGCCGAGATCGCCGGTGCCATTCAGAACAGCACGGATGTCGCGGTCGGCGTGCAGGCGGACGTCACCGACGAGGCGCAGGTCCAGGCGGCCGTCGACGCCGCGGTGCTCGCCTTCGGTGGCCTCGACCTCGTGGTCAACAACGCCGGGCTGTCGCTGTCGAAGTCGCTGCTCGAGACGACGGTCGCCGACTGGGATCTGCAGCACAACGTGATGGCGAAGGGCTCGTTCCTGGTCTCCCGCGCCGCAGCAAAGGCGATCATCGACCAGAAGCTCGGCGGCGACATCGTCTACATCTCGTCGAAGAACTCGATCTTCGCGGGGCCGAACAACATCGCGTACTCGGCGACGAAGGCCGACCAGGCGCACCAGGTGCGGCTGCTCGCGGCCGAGCTCGGCGAGCACGGGATCAAAGTCAACGGCATCAATCCGGATGGCGTCGTGCGCGGCTCCGGGATCTTCGCCGGCGGCTGGGGGGCCAAGCGCGCAGCGGTCTACGGCGTGCCGGAGGAGGAGCTCGGCGCGTACTACGCCCAGCGCACCCTCCTCAAGCGCGAGGTGCTGCCGGAGAACGTGGCCAACGCCGTCTTCGTGCTCTGCACCTCGGATCTCAGCCACACGACCGGACTGCACATCCCGGTGGATGCCGGCGTCGCGGCCGCCTTCCTGCGATGACCGCCGCTGTCGCCGCCGTCGACCTCGGGGCGACGAGCGGGCGCGTCATCCTGGGTCACGTCGGACACAACGAGCTCACGCTCACCCCCATCGCCCGATTTCCGAACGGCGCGGTGACGACGCCGACGGGACTGCGCTGGGACGTATCGGCCCTGTTCGAGCACATCCTCGCCGGCCTCACGGTGGCCGCGGCACGCGAGCCCGAGCTGGTGAGCATCGCCGTCGATTCGTGGGCGGTCGACTATGGGCTGCTGCGGTCGGGCACGATGATCGACGAGCCCTTCCACTACCGCGACGAACGCACCGCGGGCGGGGTTGCCGCGGTGGACGCGATCGTCGGTCGGCGGGAGCTCTACACCGCCAACGGGCTGCAGTTCCTGCCGTTCAACTCGCTGTACCAGCTCACGGCCGACCGGCTCGACGGCCGCCTCGATGGCGTGGAGACCGCGCTGCTCATCCCCGACCTGATCGACTACTGGCTGACCGGGCAGCGGTTCGCCGAGCGCACGAACGCCTCCACTACCGGCCTATTGCGGGTGAGCGACCGCGAGTGGGATGACGAACTCATCACCCGCCTCGGCCTGCCCCGCGAGATCTTCCCGACCCTGATCGACGCGGGCACGCCCGTCGGCGCGCTGCTGCCGGACGTGGCGAACCGGATCGGCGCGACTGTGCCCGTGAGCACGGTCGGCTCCCACGACACCGCGTCGGCCGTGGCGGGCATCCCGGCGACCGACCCCGACTTCGCCTACATCTCGTGCGGCACCTGGTCGCTGGTGGGCATCGAGCTCGAGCGACCGGTGCTCACGGAGGCCGGTCGCGCGGCGAACTTCACCAACGAGGGCGGCGTCGACGGCCGGGTGCGCTACCTGCGCAACGTGATGGGGCTCTGGGTGCTCAGTGAGAGCGTGCGCACCTGGGAGGCCGCGGGAGAGCGGATCGATCTGCCCGAGCTCCTGCGCGCGGCCGCCTCGGTGACCGAACCGGTGAGCGTGTTCGACCCCGACGACCCGCGCTTCCTCTCGCCCGGCGACATGCCCGCGAGGATCGCGAGTTGGCTCAGCGAGCACGGGCAGCGGGTGCCCGGGTCGCGGGCGGCAATGGTGCGCAGCATCCTGGAGAGCCTCGCGGATGCCTACGCCCGCACGATCGACGCGGCACGCGAGTTGACCGGCAAGACCATCTCCGTGATCCACCTCGTGGGGGGTGGATCACTCAACACCCTGCTCTGCCAGCTCACCGCCGACCGCACCGGGCTCCCCGTGATCGCCGGGCCCGTCGAGGCGACGGCGATCGGCAACGTGCTGATCCAGGCGCGCGCGCAGGGGCTGGTCTCGGGCGACCTCGAGACGCTGCGGGCTATCGTCGCCCGGTCTGCCGCGCAGGAGCGGTACCTCCCCCGCGCCTGAGCTCACTTCCGCATCCGCGCGGGGGTTCGTTATCCGCGCGGGAGTTCGTTATCCGCGCGGGGGTTGTGCCTGCCGCGGGGATAACAGCAGGGCGCGGGGATGCCCGCGAGCGCGCGCGACCCCGACGTCGCCGGGCCACACGTTATTCAGGAGGGTGTGAGGCCAGAGTGGCGCGTGGTGCGGAAGGGGAGAACATCCGCCCCACCGGGCACAGCCGTCACAGCACCTCCTGAATCGCGGAAGGAGGGAGGGAGGCGGAAGGGGCAGGTCGCACGGCGCGAGGGTTGCACGTGGCCGAGGTTCGTTATCAGCGCGGGAGTTCGTCATCCGCGCTGGGGTTGTACCTGCCGCGGGGATAACAGCAGGGCGCGGGGATGCCCGCGAGCGCGTGATAACAGCAGGGCGCGGGGATGACCGCGGCCGCCTGCCTGCCCCCGACGCGACCACCCGCGCACCCAGATTGATCTGACGATAACTACAGGCGCACCGTAGGATGAGCGGATGTCGAATCCACGTTCGCGTGGCCCCAAAGCCGAGGGCGGCGGAGGCTCGCAGACCGACGTCGTGATCCAGCGCATCAAGGCGATGATCACCAGCGGCGAGCTCGCCGCGGGCGCGCGACTGCCCGTGGAGAAAGACCTGGCGACCGAGCTGGCTGTCTCGCGCGGCTCCCTGCGCGAGGGTGTCCGCGCGCTGGCGATCATGGGTGTGCTGGAGACCCGGCAGGGCGACGGCACCTACGTGACGTCGCTCGACCCCGACGTGCTGCTCGCCGCCATGGGCTTCATGGTCGATCTGCAATCGCCGCGCAACGCGGTGCACCTGCAGTCGGTGCGACGGGTGCTGGAGACCGAGGCCGCCGGCCGTGCCGCCCTGCTCATCACGGACGATCAGCTGCAGGCGGCCACCGATGCCCTGGCCCGCAGCGCCGCGGCCGGCGAGCAGGACTTCGACGAGGCGATGGATGCCGACATCGAGTTCCACCGCCTGGTGGCCGAGGCCGCGGCCAATCCCGTGCTCTCCGCCCTGATCGCCGCGCTGTCCAGCCGCACCATGCGCACCCGCACCTACCAGGCGCTTACCGGCGGTGCGGGACTGGCCGACGCGCACCGCAGCCACGATGCGATCCTCTCCGCGCTGGCGGCCCACGATCCCGAGGCTGCCCGCATCCGCATGGCGAGCCATCTGCTCACCATTCAGGAGCATATGGATGTCGTGGCGACGGAGCAGGAGGCCGCCGACTCCGATCCCGCCTGACGACGCCTCCCCGCAAATACATCAGGTCAATCGCCCAGTCGGGTGACCCGCGCGGTCGATGCCCGAACGATGAGCTCTGGCGCGGGCGAGGTCACCGTGAGGTGCGTCGGCGCGTCATCGGCGACGACCAGCAGCTCGACCGCCGCCCGCCCCAGTTCGGCCAACGGCATCCGCACGGTGGTGATCGGCGGCCAGGTCGCGTCGGCGTACCAGACGTCGTGCAGCGCGACCAGTGAGATGTCGTCTGGCACTCGAAGCCCACTGGCGTGGATGCCGGCGAGCACCCCGAGGGCGGCGTTGAGGTTCGCGACGACGAGCGCGGAGGGCAGGGTGCCGAGCGCGAGGAGGGCGGCGACGGCCGCGCGGCCATCGTCTCCGCCGTAGCCGAGCCGCGTCATCCATTCGTCCCGGGTCTGCAGCCCGAAGTCGGCGACCGCGGCGAGGAATCCGGCCTCTCGACGAGCGCCGGTCGCGCTGGTCGACAGACCGCCGATGTAGCCGACGCGATGATGACCGAGGGCCTGCAGGTGCTCCACCGCGGCGCGGATGCCCGCGGCATCGTCGAGCACGACGGTCGAGACGGGCCCGTCGCTCTGCGAATTGATCAGCACGGTCGG
>JBEVGK010000038.1:0-3424 GCA_040511795.1 Lacisediminihabitans sp.
GAGCGCGTCGAGACGCATCTCGAGCTGCTCGACCAGGTTCTCACCGGTCAGGCCTGCTGCGCGACGTGCCTCTTCGAACTGGATCTTCAGCTGCGCCTCGCGGATGCCGTACTGGGCACGCAGACGCTGCTTCTCGCGCAGACGGACGGCGTAGTCGCTGTCGGTCTTGCGCTTGGTGCGGCCGTGCTCCCCCGGGGGGTACGGACGCTTCTCCAGGTACTTTGCTGCCTTAGGCGTGAGCGGGATGCCCAGCGCCCGCGACAAGCGGGTCTTGCTACGGGTACGTGACTGAGTAGACACGGTTTCCTTTCATCGGTCTTCAAGATCGCGCGCGGATGCCGCGACCTAAGTGAAGAGGGATGTGCCACCGAGGAGGGTCCGGCTAAAGGACACTCTCCCCATCAGTGATGATCTCCGCAGCAGCCATGCATGGAGATCCCCTGTGGGCCTGTAAATCTTAGCAGATCGGCGGCGCTCTCGGTGTGTTTGACCAGTCCGCGTGAGCCGGCCCGTCCTGCAGGGAGATCCGTCTGTCACTGCTTCCAGACTCCCGTTATGCAGGCAGGCCTGAACAACGGGAGTGTGCGAGGCATGAACCCACCGCCGGAGCGCTACGAGCCGCCGACGGGAGGTCCGGTCCGAGGTGCCGGCCTAGATCTCGTCCAGCCTCTCGACGAAGTTCGCGAGCGCGCGATCCCGCAGGGCAGCGTTGCCCGCCAGTTCCGCGGCGGCCGCCACCTGCAGGGGCAACGTGCGTTTGTGCACCACCGCACGGGCGAAGACGGAGGCGCCGGTCATCCGCTCGACGTCGTCCGGGTCGAACGCGCCGAGCAGCTGCGCCACATCGATGGCCGGGTCACCCACACAGGCGGTGTCCACGTCGAGCAAACCGGTGATGCGGTCGCCGAGCCAGAGCAGGTTGTGCATGCCGAAGTCCCCGTGCACGAAGACCGGCGTCACGCCCTGCTCCGCCTCCAACACCGTGACCGTCGCATCCACCGCGGTGCGCGAGAGCGTGCGACCGAGCGGAGCGGCGATCCGCTCCACGATGGCGGGCCACTCGACCCCGCCGCACCAGTCCCGCACGGGTCGAAGGCCCGGGTCTGTCGGCAGCACGACGGCTCGGAGCTCCGCCAGCACCCGGGTGAGTTCGGGGCCGACGTGCTCCCAGTCCTCGTCCAGACGACGCCGGCCCGGCAGGTAGTCGATCGCGGCGGCGGTCCAGCCGCCGGTCGTCACGACGGCGCCGATCGGTGCCGCGGTCGCAACGGGAAGCTCCAGCCGGGCGACCGCGGCCGCATTGGCGTGCTCCCGAACCGCTCTGCTCTCGTGCCCCAGACCGGTCGTGACGCGGATCACCGCACGACCGGGAAACAGTGCGACCCGGTGATAGGCACCCTGCCCGGGGATCAGCTCAGACCAGGGCAGCCCGGGCCAGAACGGCGCAACCTCCGCCCACAGACCGTCGAGGTCCGCAGCCGGGGCGAGGTCGACGGCGTTCATCACCCGAGTCTGGACTATTCGCCTCTGATGATCCTGCGGAGCTTCTCCACCCGCGGGCCGACGTCGCGCTCGTTGCCGTTCTCGCTCGGCCGGTAATAGCGCGTGTCGCGCAGCTCGTCCGGCAGATACTGCTGCTCCGCGACCCCGAACTCGTAGTCATGGGCGTACTTGTAGCCCTTGCCGTGACCGAGCTTCTTCGCGCCGGCGTAGTGAGCATCGCGCAGGTGCTTCGGCACCCGTCCGATCTTGCCGGCCCGCACATCCGCTATCGCCGCATCCAGTGCCATGTAGGCGGCGTTCGACTTCGGCGCGGTGGCCAGATAGACCACGGCCTCGGCCAGCGGAATGCGCCCCTCCGGCATGCCGACATACTGCACGGCGTCGGCAGCAGCAACGGCGATCACGAGCGCCTGCGGGTCGGCCATGCCGATGTCCTCCGCCGCGCTGATCATGACGCGGCGCGCGATGAACCGCGGATCCTCGCCCGCCTCGATCATCCGCGCGAGGTAGTGCAGCGCCGCGTCGACATCCGACCCGCGCACCGATTTGATGAATGCGCTGATCACGTCGTAGTGCTCGTCGCCGTTGCGGTCGTAGCGCAGCAGCGCGCGGTCCACGGCGAGAGCGACGATGTCGGCGGTGATGACCGGCGTGCCGTCGCCGTCGTCCGTCGTCGTCGCCGCCGCCGACAACGCTGCGGCCTCCAGCGCGGTCAACGCCCGCCGGGCGTCTCCGGAGGCGAGACGGATGATCGCGGCCCGGGCCTCGTCGTCGAGCACGACTTTGTCGAACAGGCCGCGCTCGTCGCTGACCGCCCGATCGACGAGGGTGCCGAGGTCCTCATCGCTGAGCACCTCCAGCGTGAGCAAGAGCGAGCGGGACAGCAGCGGTGAGATCACCGAGAACGAGGGGTTCTCCGTCGTGGCCGCGACCAGGATCACCCAGCCGTTCTCGACTCCGGGCAGTAGCGCGTCCTGCTGGGCCTTGGTGAAGCGGTGGATCTCGTCGAGGAACAGCACCGTCGAGACGCCGTACAGGTCGCGATTCGACATCGCCTGCTCCATCACCTCGCGGACATCTTTCACCCCCGCGTTCACCGCGGAGAGTTCGACGAAGCGACGACCGGAGCTGTGCGCGATGGCCTGCGCCAGGGTCGTCTTGCCGGTGCCGGGCGGTCCCCACAGGATCACCGAGACCGAGCCGCGTTCCCCGGTCTGGTCCGAGGCGAGACTCACCAGGGGCGATCCCGGTCCCAGCAGATGACGCTGCCCGGCGACCTCGTCGAGGCTGCGCGGGCGCATGCGGACGGCCAGCGGCGTCGCGCCTCCGCGAAGGCCGAGCTGGGCATCCACCATTCTTCAATCGTAGTTGCGGCCTGCGACACGACCTGCCTCGATGGGCAAGCCGAGTCCTATACAGTTCTGGAGGACATCAGCACCTGGAGGACATGTGGCACCGAGCAGGAACGCCGAGCGGGACGCACGCGAGGCACGAGACCGGCTGCGCCGGTACAACGCTCGACAGGCCGTTTTCGGACACCAGGTGAAACGGCGCAAGCGCGACAACATCATCGCCATCGCCGGCGTAGTGGTCGTTGCGGCGCTCGCCACGGTGACGCAGGTGTTCTACTTCACCGCGGGGCCCGGCTACACGCCGAGCGCCTCTCCGTCCGCGTCAGCGTCGGCGTCGGCGTCGCCCTCGGCCAGCGCGAGCCCCCAGGGTCAGAACACGGGAGATGTGCCCGCGAAGACCATCGCCGAAGACCGAACCTGGACGGGCGAGCTCGAGCTCAACACCGTGAAACTGGGAATCACGCTCGACGGCAAGGCCGCCCCCCAGGCCACATCGGCGTTCATCTCGCTGGCCAAGAAGGGCTTCTACACGACGACCGGCAAGACCTGTCACCGCCTGACCACCGACG
>JBEVGK010000039.1:0-4174 GCA_040511795.1 Lacisediminihabitans sp.
GCAGCTCGTACTGCACCGCGCGCCCGGTCTTCAGCACGGCGAGCATGACCAGGTCTTCGGTGATCAGCTCCTGCTTGCCGCCGAAGCCGCCGCCGACCCGCTTGGTGAACACCCGCACCCGGTCGGTCTCGACGCCGAAGATGTGGCACAGCTCGTCGCGCACCAGGTACGGCACCTGCGAGCTGGTGCGCAGCACGACCCGCCCGTCCGCGTCGAGCCAGCCGCGGGTGGCGTGAGTCTCGAGGGCCGCGTGGTTCACCCGCTGGGTCTGCCAGACGCCGGTGACCACGGCATCCGCCGTCGCGATCGCGGCGTCGACGTCGCCGGTCTCGCCGTGCAGCTGCGCGAGCACGTTGCGGGAGGAGTCGGCGATGCGATGATCCGCCCCCTTCTCACCGTGCACGAGCGGCGCACCCGGTCTGCGCGCCAGATCCGGGTCGAAGACCGCGGGCAGCAGTTCGTATTCCACGTCGATGAGCGCGAGCGCGCGCTCCGCCTGGGCGACCGTGTCGGCGATCACCGCAGCCACGCGCTGGCCACGGAAGCGCAGCACGGTGTCGAAGACGAGCGTGTCGTCGGGGTCATCCGTTCGATGCTCGTGCCGCCCGGTCGAGAACAGCGTCGCGGGGGAGTCGCGGTGGGTCAGCACCTCGTGCACGCCGTCGGCGGCCTCGGCGCGAGAGGTGTCGATGGAGAGGATCCGTGCGTGGGCGTGCGGGCTCGGCAGCACAGCGATGTGCAGCAGGGCCGTGGTCGACAGGTCGAGGGTGTACTCCTCGCGCCCGGTCGCCACCCGCATGCCGGCCGGTGCCTTCACCGAACGCCCGGCCGCCTCGCCCGGCGCGGGCTGCACGATGTTGTCCACGCCGTGGATGGCGTCGGCGATCGCCCGGTAGCCGGTGCAGCGGCAGAGGTTGCCCTTGAGCATCCGCGGCAGGTCGTTCCGGTCGCCCTCGTCGAAGGTGGAGGCTGTGACGATCATGCCCGCGGTGCAGAATCCGCACTGAAAACCGGCGGCGTGAACGAATGCCTCCTGCAACGGATGCGGCGCTTCCGGGCTGCCCAAGCCCGACACCGTCGTCACCTCGGCGCCGTCGAGGCGGTGCGCCGGGTAGATGCAGGAGTGGATCGGGGCGCCGTCGAGCAGCACGGAGCAGGCCCCGCAGTCTCCCGCGTCGCAGCCCTTCTTCACCTCGAAGTGGCCGTGCTCGCGCAGCAGGGTGCGCAGCACCTGCCCGGGCTGCGGGTGTGCCTCGAGTTCGTCGCCGTTCACGCGGAACTTCATGCCAGCTCCGCCCGCAGTTCCTCGGCGAAGAGCGCGCTCATCGCGCGCCGCCAGTCCGCCGCCCCGTGCGGGTCGGTGTACCAGCTGTCGACGCCGAGCATCGCCCGCTCGAGTTCGGCGGCGGACGGCACCCCGTCGAAGCGCAGTTGCACCGGACGGGTCGTGCCGCCGGTGACCGTCAACACGACCTCGGGCGAGACAGCGGATGCCCGCGCGATCACCAGCGTGCCGGTGCGACCCAGCGGCGACAGCGCGATCCGCCGGAACCCGGTGTGCGATTCGAGCGAGACCCGCGGGATCTCGATGGCGCGCAGCACCTCGCCGGGGGCGAGAGCGGTCTGGCGAACCCCGGTGACCAGGTCGGTGACGGGGAGCCTCAGCTCGCGGTCATCCGCTGTCCAGACGATCGCGGTCGCATCGAGCGCGCTCGCCAGCGAGGTCATCGGACCGGCCGGCAGCGCCGTGGCGATGTTGCCGCCGACGGTGGCGACGTTCCAGATCTTGAACGAGGCGAGCAGCGAGTTGGCGCACTGCCAGAACAGGGCGCGGGCGTCGCCCACGGTGCGGTCGCGGCCGCCGGCGAGCGGGTCGGAGCGCAGGGCGGCGGGGGTGAGGTCGGCGAGGTCGGCGATGGTGCAGGTCGCGGCGATGGTGACTGCCGCATCCGTCTCGGTGATCGACGTCCAGCCCATCGTCGTGAGATCGACCAGGCCGGTGAGGCCGTCCTGTTCCTCGGAGAACAGCCAGGTGCCACCGCCGAGCGGCTGCTCGCCGGGCGCGAAAACGAGATCGTCGCGGCTGTGTGCGACGCGTGTCTCCCTCACGCCGATGAGATCCATTGTTCGAGCAGTCAACATCACGAATGTGACGGAGGTGTAACGGGCGCCTGCGACCCGCCGGACTCAGTACGCTGAAGGCATGAGTGGATCGAGCGGCCGGACTCCCGAGGAGTCCGACGACGACGCTCTCACCTGGGGCACCGAGCGTGATGCCACCCATATCGAGTCCGCGGTCGACACCCCGGTGGTGGAGGATCACCCGATCGAGGCGCCGGAGCCGACCAGCTCGGTGCTGCTCGTGGTCTACGGCATCTTCGCGGGGGTGTTCCTGCTCTACGTGGTGGGGTGGATCATCGCGGTGCAGTCGATCGGCGTCGGGTCCGCGGGTGCGCTCGCGCTGATCCTCGACCGGCTCGCGCAGTTCCTCGCCTTCCTGTCGCCGGTGATCTGGTTCTTCGGCGTGCTGCTGCTGGTGCCGCACACCTCCCCTCGGGCGCGCATCCTCTGGCTCGTGCTCGGTGTGGTCGTGCTCGCGCCGTGGCCCTTCGTGTTGGGATTCGGATCATGAGCGCCGCCGAGGTCACGATCGAGCGCACCAGGTTCGGCTGGATGCACGCCGTCGTCGCCGTGCTGTTCGGGCTGCTGTTCGCGTTCTACTTCTACGAGGCCCTCGCGCAGACACTCGAGTTGTCGGGCTACATCCAGACCCAGAACGAGGTGCTCAGAAAGGCCGGCGGCACCGAGCTCGTCTTCCCCTGGCAGGTCATCGGGCCACTGTTGGCGCTGCCGTTCATCACCTATGGGCTGGCGTTCCTGCTCGCCCGTCGACGCCCGATCCTCGCCTTCGCCGGCATCTTCGTGATGGCGCTCGCCGTGTTGTCCGCCGGCGCGCTCACTCTCGAGTCGATCGCATTCCAGCTCACCCGCATCAGCTGAGCCGCGGACATCCGCTCTCCTAGGGTGTCGCTCAACTCAGGCCAGACCTGGTCGCCAATGCATGCTGGCCGTTGTCCGAAATGCATGCTGTATTGGGCGACACCCTGCGCCGCGGGCGGTCTGCACCGCGTGGCTGCGTGTAATGCCTGCATTTCGGACGGCTGGCGGTCGTCGAGCGGCGGACCGCGGCATTCGCGTGGCCCGTTCCGGCGGTATCCGTCTTCCCGCCGCCGGATGTCTCCTAACTCAGGCCAGACCTGGTCGCCATCGAGATATCCGGCCCGCCACCCCGTCTGGCCTGAATTGCACAAACGGAGGCCGCTGGTAGCGGATCAGGCCACGGCCACCAGGATCAGCGCGATCAGCACGACCTGTGCCACGAACCGCGGCCAGAACGGGAACGCGGCCCGGCCGAAGCGCTCCGGGTGCTGCGCGGCATAGTTGTTCGCCGGGAATACCGCGATCAGGAAGACGACCAGGGCGAGTCCGGCGGCGAAGCTGGTCCAGGGAATCAGGATGCCGACGCCTCCCGCGATCTCGCACACTCCCGTGAACCGCACCAGGGCCTTGCCGCTCACCCGCCGTTTCAGTGCGGGCGGGATCATCGCCGCCATGCCTCGCGCCGCCGTCGGCACGAAGTGATTGACCCCCATCGGCACGAAGATCAGGGCGACGAGGATGCGGAGCACCAGTTGGACGACGTCGAAGGCGCTCATTCCTCCATTGTGCTCGACCGCACGTCACGCGCGGTCACACACCGACGCCTGCCGATAGGGTGAAGGGGCTTTCGGGTAGCCGCTTCGTGGCGCCCCTCGTCGACCGAAGGACTCCATTCGTGGCCAAGCCGATCGTGCTGATCGCTGAAGAACTTTCCCCCGCAACCGTCGAGGCTCTCGGCCCCGACTTCGATGTCCGATCGGTCGACGGAACGGACCGGCCCGCTCTGCTCGACGCGCTCACGGACGCCAGCGCCATCCTCATCCGCTCCGCCACCAACGTCGATGCCGAAGCGGTCGCCGCCGCTCCCCAGCTCAAGGTCATCGCCCGTGCGGGTGTCGGCCTTGACAACGTGGACATCAAGGCCGCCACCGAGGCGGGCGTCATGGTCGTGAACGCGCCGACCTCGAACGTGGTCTCGGCCGCGGAACTCGCGATCGGCCACCTGCTGTCGCTC
>JBEVGK010000040.1:0-4682 GCA_040511795.1 Lacisediminihabitans sp.
CGATCGAGCCCGACGTCTTGTCCGGAACGCGCTCCTTCAGAGCCTCGATCGACTCGGAGTCGTCGTCGGTCTTACGGGGTGCGTCGTAGTCGGTTGCCATGCCCATCCAGTTCTGAAAATCGTTTGTTAGCCCTAATCGGCGGCCATAGTTTGCATCATTAGTTTCCGAATAGCAAACCACTGCGAAACGGCCGTGAATCCGACGCTGATGGAACTCGCGGCACGCCCGCGTTATTCCCAGGAGATCAGCGTTTTGCGTGTCACCCTAGGGGGACCAACGGACCGCGAGAGGCGTTCAGTTATGCAAGACCTCAGAGTCATCGGAGTGGAGAGCGGAGCCCTCCTCGTCGCCACAGACGACGGCACGCGTTTCCGTGTACCTATCGACGAAGTGCTGCAGTCCAAGCTGCGGCAGGCTATCCCCGATCCGGGCACCGGGCGCAAACTCGCCCCGCGAGAGATCCAGGCCCACATCAGGTCCGGGATGTCCGCGCACGACGTCGCGGCGATCACCGGTGTGCCGCTGGACTACATCCAGAAATTCGAGGGCCCCGTTCTCGCCGAGCGCGAGTTCGTGGTCACGGCCGCCCTCGCTGTGCCGGTGCACACCGCTGCCGACACCGGTCCCCTCTCCGGCTCTACCTTCGGCACCGTCATCCGCGAGCGCCTTCACGACCTCGGCGCCATCAACGAGCGCTGGGCGAGCTGGAAGGAGGTCGGCGGAGGCTGGATCGTGAAGCTGTCGTTCACTTCCGAAGAGATCGACCACGACGCCCGCTGGCGGTTCGACCCGAAGAAGTCCGCGCTCTCGCCGCTCAATAACGAGGCGATCACCCTCTCCCAGCAGGGAGAGATGACCGGCGCGCTCATCCCCCGCCTCCGTGCGGTCGGCGACGAAGAGCGCCTGCCAGACCAGTCCCGGTTCGACAGCGGCGCGTTCACCGCCGACGAACTCGCGGAGCGTGCGACCGGCCCACTGCTGGAGCCTGTCCCCTACGGTCGGCTCGCCGATGCCCCGCAGGGCGTGGCCGATGCCGTGATCAACCGGGCACCCGTCGAGGAGGAGGCCGAGTCCAACCAGACGGCAGACCTGCTCGAAGCGCTTCGTCGCCGGCGTGGTGAACGCGAGGCCGCCAACTTCCACGATGAGGGGTCGATGGCCGCGCATCCGTCGACCGGCAGCATCCGGCTCGTCGACATCCCGCTTCCCGACATGGATGTCGACCACGAGACCCCGGGCGACACCGCCCCCCAGCCGAGCGTCTTCGCCCCGCGGCCGACCGCTCGCGCCAAGAAGGGTCGCACCGCGATGCCGAGCTGGGATGACATCGTCTTCGGTGCGCGCTCGGAAGACGACTAACCCGCCGCTCGGTCAGCGCGCGAAGGCGCCGAACCGGAGGAGGGGCACGCTGGTCTCCTCGGCGGTCCACGAACCGTGCTGGCCGATCATCGAGTTCTTCGCGTGGGACGCCTCGGTGTAATAGGCGACGGCTTTGCGTGCCGCAACCACGATGTCGCCGATCCGCGGCTCGACCTCGGGTGCGACCGCCCCGAACCAGCCGGAGTCGATCGCCTCTCGGCGGGACACGATCCACGACCGTGACCCCTCCCGCTCTTGCCAGCGCTCCAGCACCGTGGCTCGGTGCTGCGCGCTCGCGTCCGATTCGAAATGCAGCTGCAGCGCGCGCGGCTCCCCTGCCACATGACGGATGCCGTCCAACAGGCCCGGATCGGCGTCGAACAGCACGTGCGAGCTGACCGGCACATCGAGCATGCCGTGATCTGCCGTGAGCAGCAGACCCTCGCGGCGCCCGAGCGTCGCGACGAACCGACCGACCTCGCCGTCGAGATCTTCCAGGGCCCGGGTCCACTCCGGTGACTCCCACCCCCGGGCATGCCCGGCCTGGTCGAGTTCGGGCACATAGACGTAGAGCAGGCCGGAGTCGAGCCCATCGAGAATGTCTCGCGCCGCGGCGAAGCGGTCGGCGATCGCGGCCCCCGCCCGGTACTCGGCCCCGCGCAACACCGCGCGAGTGAACCCGCTGTCGCGATAGCGCTCCGGACCGATCGAGAAGGTGGGCACGGCCGCCGTCTCGAACAGCGTGGGAACACGCTGCCACGTCGCCGGGTCGAGGCGCCCCGCCTTGTTGTCGCCCTCCCAGCCGCTGAGCTGATTGACGACGCGATCCTGGGCGGGGTCGAGCACCGAGTAGCCGACCAGGCCGTGCGTGCCCGACGACGCACCCGTGGTCAGTGTCGCCAGCGCGGCGGCGGTCGTCGTCGGAAAGCGGGACCCGATCACCGCGCTCTTCGTGACGAGCGGCGCCAGCGTCCTGGCGTGCCCGGCACGCGCGGCGAGCTGGCTGCTGCCGAGCCCGTCGACGAGCAGCACGACGGCCTTGTCTGCGGCCGGGAGTGCCAGCGGATTCTGCGCTCCGGCGAGGGCGGAGAGCGAACTCGGCACGACATCAGCGAGGCTCAACCGGTGCGTTTTCGTGGCCGGTAGCATGGTGGCAATCCTATGGCTACCTCAGATACACCCACCTCCGACGCTCAGCTGTCAGCCGCACAGGGCTCGACCGGAGAACGCATCGACACCGTCGACGTCTCGACCGAGATGGAGGGGTCCTTCCTCGAATACGCGTACTCCGTCATCTACTCCCGGGCGCTGCCCGACGCCCGCGACGGGCTCAAGCCCGTGCAACGCCGCATCCTGTACCAGATGACCGAAATGGGCCTCCGGCCCGATCGCGGCCACGTCAAATCCGCCCGCGTCACCGGCGAGGTGATGGGGAAGCTGCACCCGCACGGCGACAGCTCGATCTACGACGCCATGGTGCGCCTCGCCCAACCCTTCATCATGCGCGTGCCGCTGATCGACGGTCACGGCAACTTCGGAACCCTGGATGACGGGCCCGCCGCCGCGCGATACACCGAGGCCCGTCTCACCGCGGCCGCGCTCGCGATGACGCAGGACCTCGACGAGGACGTCGTCGACTTCGTTCCCAACTACGACGCCCAGCTGCAGCAGCCCGAGGTGCTGCCCGCGGCCTTCCCCAACCTGCTGGTCAACGGTGCATCCGGCATCGCGGTGGGCATGGCCACCAACATGGCGCCGCACAACCTGATCGAGGTGGTCGGCGCCGCGCGGCACCTGATCGAGAACCCGAACGCCAGCCTCGATGACCTGATGTCGTTCGTGCCGGGCCCGGATCTGCCGACCGGAGGCACCATCATCGGTCTCGCCGGCATCCGCGATGCCTACGAGACCGGCCGTGGCGCGTTCAAGACGCGCGCCCGCGTCTCGGTCGAGAACCTCACCGCCCGCAAGGTGGGTCTCGTCATCACCGAGCTGCCGTTCATGGTCGGCGCCGAGAAGGTCATCGAGAAGATCAAGGACGGGGTCAACTCCAAGAAGCTCTCCGGCATCTCCGACGTCACCGACCTCACCGACCGCGCCCACGGCACCCGTCTGGTCGTCGGCATCAAGACCGGATTCAGCCCGGATGCCGTGCTCGAGCAGCTCTACCGCTACACCCCGCTCGAAGACAGCTTCAATATCAACAACGTCGCCCTGGTCGACGGCGGCCCGAAGACGCTGGGCCTGCGCGAACTGCTGCAGGTCTACATCGACCACCGCATCTCGGTCGTCACCCGGCGCAGTCGGTTCCGGCTCGCCCGCAAGCTCGACCGCCTGCACCTGGTCGAGGGGCTGCTCATCGCGATCCTCGACATCGACGAGGTCATCCAGGTCATCCGCTCCAGCGACGACACCGAGGCCGCCCGCGGTCGGCTCATCGAGGTCTTCGACCTCAGCCAGATCCAGGCGGAATACATCCTCGAGCTGCGCTTGCGCCGCCTGACCAGGTTCTCTCGTATCGAGCTCGAGACCGAGCGCGACCAGCTGAACGCGGACATCGCCCAGCTGCAGGAGTTGCTCTCGGTGCCGCAGCGCATCCGCAGCCTGGTCTCTGACGAGCTGGAGGAGATCGCCGAGAAGTTCGGCACCCCGCGGCGCACCCTCCTCACCGAGGCGCGTCCGAGCATCGCCACGTCGTCGCGCAAGTCCGCTCCGATCCTGGAAATCGCGGATGCTCCGTGCCGCGTGCTCCTGTCGACCACGGGTCGTGCCATCCGCGTCGATCTGGCCGAAGAATCGGCGGATGCGCCGGCACGGCTGGCGCGTCGCAGCAAGCACGATGCGATCCTCTCCGCCCTGGTCACCACCAGCCGCGCGGAGATCGGGGCCGTCACGAACCTCGGCCGTCTGATCAAGCTCAGCCCGGTCGACCTCCCGGTGGTGCCCGAGAACTCCATCCAGCTGGCCGCGGGGGTGCGGATGTCGGACTACCTCGCCCTTGACCCGAAACACGAGCGGGTGCTCGCCCTGGTCTCACTCACCTCGGATTCTCCGATCGCCCTCGGCACGCGTCTGGGTGTGGTCAAGCGGCTCGCGCCCGGCGACTACCCGAACAAGCCCGACTTCGAGATCATCGCGCTCAAGCCCGGCGACGAGGTGGTCGGTGCACGCCAGGGTGGCGACGGTGACGAGCTGTTGTTCATGACCTCCGACGCGCAGGTGCTGCACTACGCGGCATCCGCTGTCCGTCCCCAGGGTCGCACCGCGGGCGGGATGGCAGGAATCAACCTCGGCGCGAAGGCCCAGGTGATCTTCTTCGGCG
>JBEVGK010000041.1:0-10287 GCA_040511795.1 Lacisediminihabitans sp.
CCGTGCTCGGTGCGGTCATCAACGTCGCCAACGTGCTGCTGTTCATCGCCACCGCCGCCCTCACCTATCGCGTACTCGTCCGCGGGAGGGTGGCGTTCTGGATCCCGATCGTCGGCGCGCTGCTCTCTGGTGCCATCGGCACGATCTGCCTGCTCATCCTGCTCTTCCAGGACCCGAGCTTCATCACCTACCTGACGGGCGTGAAGAGCTAGCTCACCGCGCCCGCCCGGCAGTGCGCCACTCCACGTTTCGTGCGGTGCCTTGCCGCGGTTGCGGCTAACGCGGTACCGGCCGTCTCGGTTGCGGCTAACGCGGTACCGCCCGTCTCGGTTATTCAGCAACTGCTGCACAGCGCGGCCCCGGTCGCGCGCTCGAGCAGCGGCAGCCCCGCTGCCGCATCGAGTTGTCACAGAAGTACCTCATATCGCGCCAATCACGTTCATCTGTGACAACTCGCGCACCGTTGTGCCGGTGATGCTGCACAACGGAGTCAGCCCGGGCCGTTGTGCCGGTGATGCTGCACAACGGAGTCAGCCGGGGGCCGTTGTGCCGGTGATGCTGCACAACGGAGTCAGCCGCGCTCCGTTGTGCCGGTGATGCTGCACAACGGAGTCAACGGGGAGGCGCGGCGCCGTCCGTCAGGCGCTGTGCCCGGCGGAGCCGAGCTGCTGCGTCGCCTGCACGACGCGCGCGGCCATGGCGGTCTCGGCGATCTTGCCCCAGCTGCGCGGGTCGTAGATCTTCTTGTTGCCGACCCCGCCATCCACCTTCAAGAAGCCGTCGTAATTGCGCAGCACGCTGTCGGCGATCGACCGGCTGAACGCGTACTGGGTGTCGGTGTCGATGTTCATCTTCACGACGCCGTTGCGCACGGCCGTCGCGATCTCCGCGTCGCTGGAGCCGGAGCCGCCGTGAAAGACCAGATCGAGCGGGTTGGGCCCGGTGCCGAAGCGCTTCTGGAGCCCCGCCTGGATGTCGCCGAGCAGTTCCGGCTTCAACTTCACGTTGCCGGGGGCGTAGACACCGTGCACGTTGCCGAACGTGAGCGCGGCCATGTAGCGTCCCTGCTCACCCAGGCCGAGGGCCTCGACGGTGGCGATCGCGTCATCCAGGGTCGTGTAGAGGTGCTCGTTGATGTCGTGACTGACGCCGTCCTCTTCGCCGCCGACAACGCCGATCTCGACCTCGAGGATGGCGTTGATCGCCTTCATGCGCGGGAGGAGGGCCTTCGCGATCTCGAGGTTCTCCGTGAGCGGCACCGCCGACCCGTCCCACATGTGCGACTGGAAGATCGGGTTGCGACCGGCCTTCACCTCCTCCTCCGAGGCGGCGATGAGGGGCTCGACGAAGCCGGCCAGCGCATCCTTCGGGCAGTGGTCGGTGTGCAGGGCGACGGTGATCGGGTAGTTCTTCGCGACCTCGGTGGCGAAGGCGGCCATGGCGAGTGCACCGGCGGCGCGGTTTTTGACGGTGTGCCCGGCGAAGTAGTCGGCACCGCCCGTGGTCACCTGGATGATCCCATCGGAGCCCGCCTCGGTGAGCCCCTGGAGCACCGCGTTGATCGTCTGCGACGACGACACGTTGAACGCCGGATAGGCGAAGCCGTTCGCCTTCGCCCGGTCGAGCATTGCGGCGTACTGGTCCGGGGTGGCGACGGGCATGAAGACTCCTTGGGGCTGACGACGGCGTTCAGCCCTGAGCCTATCGAGTCGGGCGGGAGTAAGAAGGGCAGAACTTTCCGCTCTCGTGCCAACTCGTCGTGCTCGTCCGGTCGATAGCCTGGACGCTGTGAATACCGATACCGGCTCCCTGTTCCTGCACCCCGATCGCAACCTCGGAATGGAGCTGGTGCGGGCGACCGAGGCCGCGGCCATCCGTGCCGTGCCCTTCATCGGGCGCGGCGACAAGAACGCTGCGGACGGTGCCGCCGTCGACGCCATGCGTAAGTTCCTCGGCACGGTCAACTTCGACGGCGTCATCGTCATCGGCGAGGGCGAGAAAGACCACGCGCCGATGCTGTACAACGGCGAACACGTCGGCAACGGTCACGGACCCGCCGCCGACATCGCCGTCGACCCGATCGACGGCACGTCGCTCACCGCCGCCGGACGACAGAACGCGCTGTCGATGATCGCCGTCGCCGACCGCGGCTCCATGTACGACCCCTCGGCGGTCTTCTACATGGACAAGATCGTCACGGGCACGGAGGGCCGCGGTGTCGTCGACCTGCGCCAACCGATCGGGGAGAACATCCGTGCCCTGGCCAAGGCGAAGAACAAGGACGTCGCGGACATGGTGATCGCCGTGCTCGACCGCCCTCGGCACGCCCAACTGGTGGAAGACATCCGCGCCGCCGGTGCGGGTACCAGGATGCTGCTGGACGGCGACGTCGCCGGCGGCATCAACGCCGCGCTATACGGCACCCGCATCGACATGTGTGTCGGCATCGGTGGCACCCCGGAGGGCATCATCACCGCGTGCGCACTCAAGGCACTCGACGGCTTCATCCAGGGCAAGCTGCTGCCGCGCGACGACGAGGAGCGGCAGAAGGCCATTGACGCCGGTCACGACCTCGATCGCATCCTCGAGGCCGACGATCTGGTCACCAGCGACAACACCTACTTCGTCGCCACCGGCGTGACGGATGGCGGACTGGTCAACGGTGTCCGCAAGCTCGGCCCCGTCATCCGCACCGAGAGCCTGGTGTTGCGCGGCCGCTCCGGCACCATCCGCCGGGTGCAGGCCGACCACGTCGCGGAGAAGTGGCTGTAGGCCGCGAAACGACGAAACGCCCCGTGCGCATGAGCACGAGGCGGTTAGCGTGTTGACGGTTTAGGCGTAGATCGGGGTCGGGTCGACCGGCTCCGGCGGTACCGGGATCGAGCCGTGGATCTGGTTCTGCGCCTGGCACTGGCTGGTGCAGTTGGTCGCGCCCTGCGAGAGCTCGATGGCGTCCTCACCGAGCACCCCGCCGAGGCGTCCGCCCGAGGCGACGGTCCACTTGGTGACCGAACCGCTCTGGAAGGTCTTCGTCGCCACCTGCGGGCTGTCCTTGCCGAGCAGCATCTGGTGGTAGCCGGTGGGGCTCTGCGCCGCGGTGACCCCATCGATCCCGTCGCCGAAGTTCACCTTGCCGGTGAAGCTGTTGATGAAGTAGAACAGGCCTGCGCCGAGCGTGTGGGTGAGCTCGACCGATCCGACGAACTCGGGCTCCATCTGGAAGATGCCGCCCTGGGCGCCATCCTTCGCCTGGAACTTCATCTTGCCGGCCGTGCTGGTGAACGTCAGGACGAGCGTGTCGTCCTTGATCTCCAGTTCCTTGATCTTCACGCCGACCAGCTGGGCGGAGGTCAGGGTCGGAACCTTCGAGGCGAAGATCACGGTCGGCTTCGCCACCACGCGCTGCGTGTCCGGCGCACCGGTCAGGGTGTAGTTGTAGACGCCGAGGGTCGCCGGGTCGAGGTCGAAGCCGTTGTTGATGCCCCGAACGGTGACGACGCCCTTCGGGGTGATGTCCTTCAGCTTGACGTCTTTGCCCGCTGCCGGGTTGTACGTCGTGCCGTTGAGGGTGACGGCGTAGTCGCCACCGTTGGACGTCTTGCCCGAGGCGTGCGCCGGGGCTGCGACGGCGAGGGAGCCGGCCACGACGGCGGCGAGCACGAGAGCCGTGCGGCCGACGCGGGCGATGGAACGGATCTGAGGCATCCGAAAGCCTTTCTGCGAGGTTGTGGCGGACCTGTCGGTCCTATTCCTCCAGCATCCGGATGCCTGGGGCGCCCGGCAATCGGACCATGGGACTAGTACCTAGTACCGAAGGTTGTCTCTCGCCCACATCGCGGCGCTGGTCCGGTCGGACACCCCCAGCTGTCGGAAGACGTTCCCGGCGTGCACCTTCACCGTGCGCTCGGCGATGCCGAGCTGAGCGGCGATCTGCTTATTGGACAGGCCGTCGGTGATCAGCTTGAGCACCTGGCCCTCCCGGGCGCTCAACACCGGGCGACCACCGCCCCCGCGTGGGAGCAGGGCGCGCGCGACTCGAGAGTCGATCGGAACCTCGCCGACGGCCGCGGCGCGCACCGCCGCGAGGACCTCGTCGGGGTCGCTGTCCTTGAGCAGGTATCCGATCGCGCCGGAGCGCAGCGCCTCGGCAACCCGCGCCTCGCCCTGGAACGAGGTGAGGATGACGACGGCCAGTCCCGGGGTCGCCTGCAGCATGCGCCGGGTCGTCTCCACCCCGTCGATGCCGGGCATCGAGAGGTCCATGAGCACGACGTCGGGGGCATGGAGGAGCGCGAGGGTGATCGCGGACTCTCCGTCACCCGCCTCGGCGACCACCTCGAGGTCGTCGGTCGCCGCGAGCAGGCCGCGAAGGCCGGCTCGAACCAGGGGATGGTCGTCGACGATCAGGACCGTGATCGACGGGTCGCCAGTCACGCGGTCGTCAGACACGCGATCGTCAGACACGCGATCGTCAGTCACAGGATCTCCAGTCGCCAGGCGGTGCCGTGCCCCGGCGCTGTGCGCAGGCTCAGCCGTGCTCCTGCGTCCGCGGCGACGTCGGAGAGGATCCGGAGCCCGAAGTGACCGTCGTGCTCGCGGGAGAGGGTGAGGTCCGCGTCGAAGCCGGCCCCGTCATCCGTCACCTCGAGCACGGTACCCCCGGCGGCGGCCGGTCGCAGCGTGATCGCCACCGCGGACGCGTCGGCGTGCTTGGCGATGTTCAGCAGGCATTCCTGGGTGACCCGGAAGACCAGGCGCTCCTGCTCCTCGTCCACGGCGACGTTCTCGTCGAGGTCGATGGAGACCGTGACTCCGAGGCTCCGCAGCGGGGTGGCGAGGTCGCGGAGCGCGACGGGCAGGCCCTCCAGGGCGAGGCTCGGCGGGTAGATGTCGACGAGGAGCGAGCGGAGGCCGGCGATACTGCCGCGCACGGTCGCCGAGGCTGCGCGGAACTCGGTGGCAGTCGCCTCGTCACCCGTCGTCGCCGCACGCTGCGCGCTGCCGGCGAAGGAGTACGACGTGGCGACAAGGCTCTGCACCACCCCGTCGTGCAGGGTCCCGGCGATCCGTCGCCGCTCGTCCTGAGAGGAATCGAGCGCATGCCGGAGCAGGGATTCTCGCGCCTCCTGGCCGCGGCGCAACTGGCGGAGCAGGCGGAGGAAGACGGGGGTGAGCAGCAGAAGCACGGCGAGGATGCTGCCGAGCGCGATGCCCGCGAAGCCAGACCAGAGCTGAGCGCTGCGGGCGACCACCGCGTCGTAGCGGAAATACGCTTCGAACAGCAGGCGCTGCCCGTCGGGTGCGCTGACACCGCGGTAGGCCTCGAGCAGCTTGCCGCTGGACCGCTCGAACCGGTTCTCCGGGGCGGTGAGGTCCGACACCTCCGACTCGACACCCGAATCACGCAGCACCTCGAGCTCTTCGTCCTCGAGCTCGAAGCGTTGACCGATCAGCCGCGACTCGTCGGAGTACACGATGCGGCCCTCGGCATCCCAGATCTTCACCCGCACGATGGTGGCGCTGAGCACGTGGTCGCGCACCTCGGCGTCCATCGCCGCGACCGCCGCGGGTGCGAGCGTGGCGAGTCCGTTCTGGATGCTCGGCTGAACCAGGGAGTCCGCGATCACGTCCGCGGTGTGGGCCGCCTCGGTGACCGCCTCACCCTCGGCGAGGGATCGCGCGACCAGCACGCTGATCAGCCCCACCACGATCACGACCACGACGGCGATGGTGATCACCCCGGCGAAGAGCCGACGGGTGGTCATCGGACGCTCGGTGGAACGGGTCGCGCCGTCGGTCAGCACCAGCCAATCCGGCACCGACATGCGTCCCTCCGCCCGACAGTCTCGAGTGGCGAGCTGCCACCGCAGTCCATTGTCCCTGGTCTGCGCCCGGGCCCCGTTCCCGGTCTGGTCAGGCCGAGTCGCGCTCGGCCGTCGCCGCGCGCTGCTGCTCATGGAGGGCCAGCTGGTCGATGCCGTGGAGGTCGCGCGGTGTCGACTCCGCGCGATCGAGCTCCGCGAGCAGCTCCGCGGCGGTGAGGCTGCGCGGCGTCTCCTCGATCGCGGCGTGGGTGCCGAGCACCGTCGACTCGTCGAGCACGCTGAGTTTGCGGGCGCTGGGCAGCACCTGGCGCTCGAGGGAGCCGACGAAACCGTTGTAGTGCTTCACGGTGCTCTCCAACGACCGGCCGAGCTTGTCGACGTGCCCGGCCAGGGTGGCGAGCCGGCCGTACAGTTCACGGCTCAGATCGAACAACATCTTCGCCTCGGCGGTCACCACGTCTTGCTGCCAGCTGAACGCCACCGTCTTGAGCACCGACCACAGCGTCACCGGGGAGGCGAGCGCTACCCGCTTCGAGAAGGCGTAGTCCATGATGCCGGGGTCGGCCTCCATCGCCGAGGCCACCAGCGACTCGCTCGGGATGAACGCGATCACCAGCTCCGGCGAATGCTCGAGCCCGGCCCAGTAGGCCTTGCTGCCGAGCGCATCGATGTGCGACCGCACCGCCTTCACGTGCTGCTTGAGGGCGGCCTCGCGCCGAGCACCCTCCTCGCCGGTCGCGGTCGCGGCGATCAGGCTCGCCTCGAGATATGAGGTGAAGGGCACTTTGGCGTCCACGGCGATGTTCTTGCCGCCGGGCAGGTGGATGACCATGTCCGGCCGACCGGCACCCGAATCCGACGAGATGCTGGATTGCACATCGAAGTCGACCCGCTCGATGAGACCGGCGGCCTGCACCACATTGCGCAGCTGGGTCTCACCCCAGACCCCGCGGGTGGCGTTGTTGCGCAGCGCGGAGGCGAGCGACTCCGCCGTCACCCTGATCTGTTCGCCGGACATCCGCGTCTGGGTCAGCTGCTCCGCGATCGCGCCGTACTGCTGGCTGCGCTGCGTCTCGAGGTCGGTCACCTGCTGCTGCATCGCCCGCAGCGACTCCTGCACCGGGCTCAGTGCCTGCAGCACAGAGCTCTGCTCGCGCTGCCGCTCTGCCTCGGCGGTGCGCTCGGCGCGATGCCGCTCGACCAGGTCGCGGTATTGCTCGCGTTGGTCGGCCAGCTGCCGTTCCAGGGCGATCGCTGTGGCTTCGGTCGCGGCGAGCTCCGCACTGAGCTGGGACCGGGCGGATGCCTCCCGCTCCCGCAACTCTGCAAGCTCCACCTCGTGCCGGAGCCCGGCATCCCCGCCCCTGCGCGACCGCGTGAGGAGCACGCCTATGAGGGCTCCGACCAGGACGCCGAGGATGAGACCGAGCAGAAGCGCGAGCGTGGGGTTCATTGAGACAGCGTCACATCCACCGCCGACATTGCTAGCCCTGTACCGATCAGCCCTGTACCGATCAGCCCAGCGCCATCGGCGCCCGGTCGACCGCGAGTTCGCCGATCGCGCCCAGGCGCACCCCGGCGATCGTTGCGAGGTGCTCGATCGACTCTGCGCCGTGCCGGCGCGCGGCGTGCACCACGATCGCCGCGCAGGCCTGCGAGTCGGCGAGGGCATTGTGGTGGGCGAAGTCCTCGAAGCCGGCGGCCATCGCCGCGACCGGCAGACGGTAGGAGTCGAGGTGGTAGGTCTTGCGGGCGACCTGCAGACTGCAGAGGTACCCGAACGACGGGATGTCGATGAAGCTCGCGCGGCAGGCACCCTGGATGACACCCATGTCGAAACCCGCGTTATGCGCGACCAGGTGGTCGCCGCCGGCGAAGGCGACCAGGTCGGGAAGCTGCTCGCTCCAGAGCAGCGCGTCTTCGACATCCGGAGCCATGATGCCGTGGATGCGGGTGTTCCACTCCGAGAAGTGATCGTGGCCGGCCGGCGGGCGGATCAGCCAGTAGGCCGAGTCGACGACCTCACCGTCGCGCACCTTCACCAGGCCGACAGAACAGGCCGACGCGTTCGAATTGTTGGCGGTTTCGAAGTCGATCGCGGTGAAGTCCAGGCCCATGACGGCATCGTCTCACGGGGGTCCGACGGTCGCGCCGGTGGGCTCCCGGCGGTTCGTGATATGCCTGGGAGATGGAGCGAGAACGCAAGATCGGCGACGGGGATTCCTTCGGCAGCGCGGCGGACGTGTACGAGCGTGCCCGGCCGACCTACCCGCTCGAGGCGGCACGATGGCTGGTGCCCGAGGGCGCCACGACCGTACTCGACCTCGGGGCCGGCACCGGCAAGTTCACTCGGTCGCTGGTCGAGCTGGGCCTCGACGTGACCGCCGTCGAACCGGACGAACGGATGCGCGCCACCCTCGCCACCGCCCTGCCCGGGGTGACACCGCTCGCCGGAACCGCCGAGCACCTGCCCGTCGACGATTCGAGTGTCGACGCCATCACCGTCGCACAGGCCTGGCACTGGGTCGACCCGGCCCTCGCGGTGCCGGAGGCCGCGCGCGCCCTCCGCCCGGGCGGCACCCTCGGCCTGATCTGGAACCTCCGCGACGAACGCGTCGACTGGGTGCGCGAGCTCGGCACGGCGATGCACCGCAGTGAGGCCGAGCGCTTCACCCAGGGGGCCATCGAGATCGGGGAGCCGTTCGGTGAGACCGAGTACTTCGAGGTCGGCTGGAGCCGCGAGACGGACCTCGACGGGGTGCTCGAGCTGGTGGCATCCCGCAGCTACTTCATCACGGCAGACGATGCAGGCAAGAAGGAGATCACGGATGCCGTGCGCACCCTGGTCGCAGAACACCCTGACTTGCGCGGCAGGCCCACCTTCACCCTGCCCTACGTGACGCGCTGCTTCCGGGCCCGATTACGATAGACCCCCGTGGCTCTCACTATTGCAATCGTCGGTCTGCCCAATGTCGGCAAGTCCACCCTGTTCAACGCGCTCACCAAGAATCAGGTGTTGGCGGCCAACTACCCGTTCGCGACGATCGAGCCCAACGTCGGCATCGTGAACCTGCCCGACTCCCGGCTCGACACCCTCGCCGAGCTGTTCTCGAGCGAGCGCATCCTTCCCGCCCCGGTGTCGTTCGTCGACATCGCCGGCATCGTCAAGGGTGCGTCGGTGGGGGAGGGGCTCGGCAACAAGTTCCTCGCCAACATCCGTGAGGCCGACGCCATCGCGCAGGTCGTGCGCGGCTTCGCCGACCCGGATGTCGTGCATGTCGACGGCGCGGTGAACCCCGCCAGCGACATGGAGACCATCAACACCGAGCTGATCCTGGCCGACCTGCAGACCCTCGAGAAGGCGATCGAGCGCTACCAGAAGGAGGTCAAGACCCGTCGTACCGAGCCCGCGGTGCTCGAGACCGCGCTGGCCGCACAGGCGATCCTCAACGAGGGCAAGCCGCTGTCGTCGTCCAGCGCCGACTTCTCGCTCATCAAGGAGCTCGGGCTGCTCACCTTCAAGCCGTTCATCTACGTCTTCAACGTGGACGAGGCGGTGTTGCAGGATGCTGACGCTCTCGCCACGCTCGCGGCCCTCGTCGCCCCGGCGCAGGCGATCTTCCTCGACGCCAAGCTCGAGTCGGAGCTCATCGACCTCTCCAAGGAGGACGCCGCCGAGCTCCTCGAATCGACGGGCCAGACCGAGAGCGGACTCGACCAGCTCGCCCGCATCGGCTTCGACACCCTCGGCCTGCAGACCTACCTCACCGCAGGCCCCAAGGAGGCGCGCGCCTGGACCATCCCCAAGGGCGCCAAGGCCCCACAGGCCGCCGGCGTGATCCACTCCGACTTCGAGAAGGGTTTCATCAAGGCCGAGGTCATCGGCTTCGACGACCTCGTCTCATCGGGCTCCATCGCCGAGGCGCGAGCCAAGGGCAAGGCCCGCATCGAGGGCAAGGAGTACGTCATGCAGGATGGCGACGTGGTGGAGTTCCGGTTCAACAACTAGTCGCCTCAAAGCGGGTGGGGAGGAAGTGACAGTGACCAAACACAACATTCTTGAGGTGGATGGCATCGCCGTGCCGTTCGTCGAAGAAGGCACCGGACCCATTTCGCTAGTGTTCATCTCCAGTCGACCTCTCGCTGCAGACGGCTTGGCCGCGGTCTCCCATTATCTGGCGGAGGAAGCCGGCTTCCACGTGACCAGGATCGGACCCCGCAACGGAACAACGTCGGCAGACGAACAGGCGCACGACGCTCTGGCCGTGATTGATCACCTCGGCCTCGATCACTCCTGGGTCGGGGGTTACGGGTCCGGCGGAACCATTGCCCGAGGCTTTGCCGCGGCGCACCCGGAGCGGGTTAGCGGTCTGGTGCTGCTCGGGGTCGAGGACACACAGATTCCTCTCGCGCCCGTCATGCCCGTGGTCATCGTCCAGGCCGCCGACGACCACGTCACTCC
>JBEVGK010000042.1:0-3419 GCA_040511795.1 Lacisediminihabitans sp.
CTGTCACCGCCTGACCACCGACGGCCTGTACGTCGTCCAGTGCGGTTCGGTCAATGGCGACGGCACGGGTGATCCGGGCTTCACCTTCGGCCCGGTGGAGAACGCCCCGGCCGACGGTGTCTACCCGGCGGGCACCATCGCCATGGCCCGCGGAAACGACGAGTACAGCAACAGCAGCCAGTTCTTCATCGTCTACAAGGACAGCACGCTCCCCGCGCCGGGCTACACGGTGTTCGGCAAGGTCACCAGCGGCCTTCCCCAGTTCATTTCCACGATCGCGGATGCCGGCGTCGCCGACGGGTCGACCGACGGCGCGCCGAAGGTCGCGACCACCATCACGAAACTGACGATCAACTAGGCGCACCACGATCGAGCTTTCGGCGCCGGGGCGCCCCCGGGGCCGAGACCGGCACCGCCGGGTGCAATAGGCTGGTGCCCGGCGATTTCCGCCCGAGCAGCAAGGTGAGACTTTTGGCTACAGACGATCAGGCTCCGTGGGGCCGCGTAGATGAGACGGGCACCGTCTTCGTGCGCGAGGGCGACAACGAACGTGCCGTCGGACAGTACCCGGACGGCACCCCCGAAGAGGCGATGGCCTACTTCGTTCGCAAGTACGTGGAGCTCGCCGGTCAGGTGACGCTGCTCGAGCAGCGCATCAAGCGTGGCACCGCCGCCGCCGACGTTGCCAAGACGATAGCGCACCTCAAGGAGACCGGCGCCACCGCCAACGCGGTCGGCGATCTCGCCTCCCTCACCGCCCGCCTGAACGCTCTCGGCGGCGCCGTCGACGAACTCACCGAGAAGCAGACGGCCGAGACCAAGGCGACGACGGATGCCGCCCTCGCGGAGCGCGAAGCCCTCGTTGTCGAGGCGGAGACGCTTGCAGCACAGGACCCGGCCAAGGCGCAGTGGAAGCAGGTCAGCGCCACCCTCGACGATCTGTTCGCCCGCTGGCAGAAGCACCAGCAAGACGGCCCGCGTCTGCCCAAGAACGAGAGCAACGAGCTCTGGAAGCGGTTCCGCGCCGCGCGTACCACCATCGAGACGCACCGCAAGGCGTTCTTCGCGGAGCTCGACTCCGTGCACAAGGATGCGCGCGCCAAGAAGACCGCCCTCGCCGAGCAGGCGGAGGCGCTCGTGCCGCAGGGCCAGGCCGGCATCCCGACCTACCGCTCGCTGCTCGACCAGTGGAAGGCCGCCGGCCGTGCCGGCAAGAAGTTCGACGACGCGCTCTGGGCTCGCTTCAAGACCGCGGGCGACCAGCTCTACGCCGCGAAGTCGGAGGTCGACGCGATCGAGAACGAGGAGTTCTCTGCGAACCTCGAACTTAAGCTGGCCCTGCTCACGGAGGCAGAGCCGCTGCTCACCGCAACCGACCGGGTGTCCGCTCGTAACGCCCTGATCTCGATCCAGCGCCGCTGGGATGCGATCGGCAAGGTTCCGCGCGATCAGGTGAAGCCGGTCGAGGAGCGTCTGCGAAAGGTCGAGGCGGCGGTGCGCAAGCTCGACGACGACCACTGGCAGAAGAGCAACCCCGAGCGGATCGCCCGCGCCGAGGGTCTGGCCGGCCAGCTGCAGGATGCCATCGCCAAGCTCGAGAAGGAGCTGGACGACGCGAAGGCCGGCGGCGACGCCAAGAAGGTGAAAGAGGCCCAGGAGGCCCTCGACGCCCGCAAGGCCTGGCTGAAGGTCATCAACTAGCCCTCCACAGGGAGCCTTTCTCCACAGTTCCGCCGCGCAGCCGATGACTGTCATCGGCTGCGGCGGAGCATGGGGCGATGCGAATGCCGTCCGTGCTCTCCCCCGCCGATCTGCCCTGGCCGGAGCTCCAGGCCGCCCGGCTGGATGGGGAGCTCTACGGGGTCGACGCCTGCTACTGCCCGATCGATGAGCCCGGCGGGCTCCACCAGCGTGTCCTCGCCCTCGCACTGGTGGTGCCGCGACGACTCATCGCCGAGCTGCAGAGCGCCGCCTGGGTCTGGGGTGCGCTCGATCGCCCACCCGACCGACATCGGCTCTGCGCCGACATCACCGCTCGCACGCGACCACCCATCGGCACGGCGATCCTGCGAGAGGTCGTGGTCGACCCGACGGATGTCGTGACGCTCGGGCGGCTGCGGATCACCGCTCCACTGCGCACCGCCGTCGACCTGGCGCGACTCGACGAGGTCGACCCGGAACCGTTGACCCGGCTCTTCGCGATCGGCGGATTCGATTTCGACGCCTGTCGTGCACTCATCGAGCGACGCCGCAACCTGCCCGACAAGCATCGAGCGCTCGATCGTCTCGAGCGAGCCCAGGCGAGTGCGGTCAGCCTCCGGTGACGCGGTACACGTCGTAGACGGCGTCGATGCGGCGCACCGCGTTCAGCACCCGATCGAGGTGGGTGGTGTCGCCCATCTCGAACACGAAGCGGCTGATCGCCAGGCGATCACTGGAGGTCGATACGGAGGCCGAGAGGATGTTGACGTGATGTTCCGACAGCACGCGGGTGACATCCGACAGCAGTCCGGCACGGTCGAGGGCCTCGACCTGGATCTGCACGAGGAAGACGCTCGAGGTGGACGGCGCCCACTCGACATCGATCATGCGCTCCGGCTCGGTGAGCAGCTCGGCGACGTTGTGACAGCTCGCCTGATGCACAGACACCCCGGCGCCCCGCGTGACGAAGCCGACGATCTCGTCGCCCGGCACCGGCGTGCAGCACTTGGCCAGCTTGACCAGGATGTCGGGCGCTCCCCGCACCAGCACGCCCGAGTCGCTCGGTCGCAACGGCCTGCTGCGCCCCTTGCTGGGGAACTCGACCTCGGTGTCCTCGCCCTCCGACTCGGTGCGGATCGCGGCGACGACCTTCTCGATCACCGACTGGGTGGAGACGTGGCCCTCGCCGACGGCGGCGTACAGCGCGGAGACATCCTCGTATCGCATCTGCGAGGCGACCTCGCTGAACGAGTCCTGGCTCATGAGCTTCTGCAGCGGCAGGTTCTGCTTGCGCATGGCGCGAGCGATCGCATCCTTGCCCTGCTCGATGGCCTCGTCGCGACGCTCCTTGGTGAACCACTGGCGGATCTTGTTGCGCGCGCGGGGGCTCTTGACGAAGTTCAGCCAGCCCTGGCTCGGGCCCGCGTCGGGGTTCTTCGAGGTGAACACCTCGACAACGTCGCCGCTCTGCAGGGTCGACTCGAGCGGCACCAGCCGCCCGTTGACCTTCGACCCCATCGTGCGGTGCCCGACCTCGGTGTGCACCGCGTAGGCGAAGTCGACCGGGGTGGCGCCGGCGGGCAGACCGATGACCTTGCCCTGCGGGGTGAAGACGTAGACCTCTTTGGCGCCGATCTCGAAGCGCAGGCTGTCGAGGAACTCGTTCGGGTCGGCGGTCTCGGCCTGCCAGTCGCTGATGTGCGCGAGCCAGGCCATGT
>JBEVGK010000043.1:0-11565 GCA_040511795.1 Lacisediminihabitans sp.
ATCCGCCCGCGCCGACAGAGCGTCGAGCTTGCCGACCCAGGTCGGTTCCTGGGGGTTCATGTAGCGGTCGGCGCGGAAGGTCGGGATGACCCTGCCGCCGAAGGTGGGGTCGTCGCGCAGGGCGAGGTGGGCCGCCAGATCGTCGGCCGGGTCATCGGTCGTGGCGAGCACCGCGATGCGGAAGCGGTCGAACAGCGCGCGCGGCCGGAAGGCATCCGTCGACAGGGTGTCGGCCAGTTGGTCGTACAGCTCGTCGGCGTTCGCGGCGGAGGGCTGCTCGGTGAGTCCGAAGACCTCGCTCAGCTCGGTCTCGAACCAGTAGCGCACCGGGGTGCCGAGAAACAGGTCCCAGCGCTCGCAGAGCTGCCGCCAGACAGCACGACCGGTGACCGTCGGTTCGCCGCCGTCGCGTCGCAGTCCGAGCTGGTCGAGCGGCACGCCGGCGGAGTGCAGCAGGCGCGTGACGTAGTGATCGGGGGTGATCAGCAGCGCCGCCGGGTCGGGGAAGGGCTGGTCGGCGAGCAGCATCGCGGCGTCGACGTGTCCGTGCGGCGAGTAGATCGGGGCATCCTTCACCTCCGCGTAGAGCTGCCGGGCGATCGCACGCTCGCCGGGGTCTGCGGGCAAGAGGCGGTCGGGGTGCGGGGCGAGCTTCGTCATTGAAATCTCCTTGAAACGGTAGGCGTCAGGCGGTGCGCGCGGGCCCCGTCGATGCCCGCACGGTGAGATGGGTGGGCAGTGTCGTCGACTGACGGATGCCGGGCACGGCGGCGCTGTCGAGTCGCGACAGCAACATGGCGACCGCCACCCGGCCCGCCTGCTCGATCGGCGCGGTCAGGGTGGTGAGGGGCGGGTTGCAGAAGTCGGCCCCGAAGATGTCGTCGCAGCCGACGATGCTCAGGTCGTGCGGCACCCGCACCCCGCGTTCGCGCAGTCGCATCAGCATGCCGATCGCGAGCAGGTCGTTGAACGCGATCGCGGCGGTCACGCCGCTGTTGAGCACGGCGTCTGCCGCTGCGGCACCGGAGGTCTTCTTCGGCGAGAACGGTCCGAGCCGCCGGACCGTGATGCCGTATTGCTCGCCCGCCCGCACCAGGGCGCGCCAGCGGCCCTCGTTCGGCCAGGAGGTCTCCGGCCCGGAGATGTAGGCGATGTCGCGGTGCCCGAGCGAGACCAGGTGTCCGAGTGACTGGGCGATGCCGCTCGGGGTGTCGATGAAGACGCTCGGCACGCCCTTCGTCTGGCGGTTGATGGCGACGAGAGGCATCTCGCTCGCGAGTGCGGCGAGGCGGCGGTCGGTGAGGCGGGATGCGGCGATGATCGCCCCATCGAAGGAGCGGCGTAGGCCGGTGAGCATGCTGTCTTCGAGCTCGTCCGATTCCTCGGTGTCGACCAGCAGCTGGGTGTACCCGGCCGCCTTCAGGTGCTGCTGGGTGCCGCGGATGATGTCGAAGTAGAACGGGTTCGTGACGTCCGAGACCAGCACGGCGATCGCCCGGGTACGGCCGCTGGTGAGGGCGCGGGCGTGGGCGTTCGGCAGGTAGTTGAGCTCGCGGGCAGCCCGCTCGATGCGGTCGCGGGTGGCGGCGTTGACCCGTTCCGGATTGGAGAGCGCGCGGGAGACGGTGGAGATGGCCACGCCGCTGGCCGCCGCGACGTCGGCGAGTGTTGCGGGCCGGGAGGGCGCCCCCGGAGGTGCGCTCACGACATCCACGGCGAGAGGGTCCATGGGGAGAGTAGACCACAGTTTGGCAAATTGTGGCAAACGATTGCAGTCCTGTTGCCAACCTGCCTAGGTTCTAGGCAGTCGGCTGGACGGATGTCCGCCACGTCAGCACTCAAAGGAGAGTCAGATGAAAGCTCGACACGCCAAAACCGGGCGCCTGCTTGGCGTCGTGGCGGGGATCGCCGTCCTCGGCATCGCTCTGCAGGGATGCTCATCGGGGGGAACCCCGAAGGCAAGCGACTCCGCCGCCGACCTCGACGGCACGGGAAAGACGATCACGGTGATGGTCGGTGCCAACACCGTCTACCCCACCGAGCAGAAGAAGTGGTTCCAGGATGTCTCGGACCAGTTCGAGAAGACCACGGGTGCCAAGGTCGCGTTCGAGACCTACGCCTCGGCGAACGACGAGCTCACCAAGATCCAGACCTCGGTGATCTCCGGGCAGGGTCCCGACATCTACAACCTCGGCACCACGTTCACCCCGACCGCCAATGCCACCGGCGCCTTCGTCACGCTGACGGATGCCGACTGGGACAAGATCGGCGGGCGGGACAAGTTCTTGCAGTCCACCCTCGGCATCTCCGGACCGGACGCCAAACACGAGGTCGGCGTGCCCTTCGCGAGCCGCCCCTTCGTCATGGCCTACAACACGGAGCTGTTGAAGGCCGCCGGCATCGACAAGCCGGCGACCACCTGGGACGAGTTCACCGCGCAGGCGAAGAAGCTGACCAGCGGCGACACCTACGGGCTCGCGGTCGCCTACGCCGACAGCTTCGACCCGTGGAAGTTCGTGTGGGCGATGTCGGTGCAGGCCGGCAACCCGATCCTCGATGGCACGAAGGCGCGTCTCACCGACCCGGTGACGGTCAAGGCCTATGAGACCTACTTCAACTGGCTGGCCAAGGACAAGGTCGTCGACCCCTCCGCGATCGGCTGGAAGAGCGCACAGTCGCTTGCCGCATTCGCCAATGGAAAGGCCGCATATCTGCCGATGACCACCTCCACCTCGCAGGTCTCGCTCGACACCTCCGCGGTCGCCGGCAAGTACGCCTACGCGCTCATGCCGACCGTCCCGCCGGGAGAGAAGACGCTGCCCAAGGGAGGCAAGGGTGCCACCAGCATCCTCTCCGGCGACAACATGGTCGTGGCCAAGTACTCGAAGAACCAGGACCTCGCCTTCGCCCTGCTCAAGCAGTTCACCAGCCCGAAGAATCAGGTGGAGTACAACAAGCTGTTCGGTGATCTGCCGACCAACGCCGCGGCCGCGAAGACGGTCGAGGAGGGCAACGACAAGCTCGTGCCGGTGGTCGAATCCGCCTCGAAGGCGGTCGGCACCCCGTTCAGTGGCGCCTGGGGTGACACCCAGCTGGCCCTGGTGAACGTGGTGGTGCAGTCGATCCCGGCCCTGTCCAACGGATCGGTCTCGACCGCGGATATCAAGGCCAAGCTCGCCACAGCGCAGTCCACCGCGCAGGCGGCTCTGGACAAGGTCAAGTAGGGCCTCTCGATCATGACCACCACCGCATCCGCCCCGGAGCGCGCGAGCGCGGCCGGTCGGCCCGAGGGGACGACCCCCTCGGCCGGTCGGCCCGCCCGTCGGCGGGGCCGCTCACCGAACGAACGCAACCGGCCGTTCTGGATGCTGCTTCCCGGCGGCATCCTGATGGTGCTGGTCATCGTCATCCCGCTCGTCCTCGCCATCGTCATCTCGATGCTCGACCTCGACCAGTACACCCTCCGGTCGTGGCTGCAGGCGCCGTTCATCGGGCTCGGCAACTTCGTCGAGGCGGTGACGAAGTCGACGCTGCTGCGCTCGATCGGCATCAGCGCGTCGTTCGCGGCCATCGCCGCGGTCGCCACGCTGCCGATCGGGCTGTTCGCCGCGCTGGCGACGCAGAACGCCTTCCGCGGTCGCGGGCTGGTGCGCTCGATCTTCCTGATCCCCTACGTGCTGCCGACCTTCGTGGTCGCCACCGTCTGGCGCACGATGCTGCAGCCCGGCGGGGTCGTCAACGAAGGTCTCGACGCGCTCGGCATCCACACCGGTCTCTGGCTCAACGGTCCGCAGAGCTATTGGGCGCTCATCGTCGTGCAGATCTGGAGTTCATGGCCGTTCTTCTACCTGCTGGTGCTGGCCGGCCTGCAGTCGGTCGACCAGGAGGTGCACGAGGCGGCGGCGATCGACGGCGCGCTGTGGTGGACCAAGCTGCGCTACGTGATCCTGCCCTACCTCCGCGGCCCGATCGCCCTGGCCCTGATCATCTCGTTCCTGCACAACGTCAACGGCTTCACGCTGCCGTTCGTGCTGTTCGGGGTGCCGGCGCCACAGGATGTCGAGGTTCTGCCCGTGCTGACCTACGTCACGAGCTTCCAGAGCTTCCGGTTCGGGCTGAGCGCGTCGATGGCCGTCGCATCGCTGGTGTTGATCGCCATCCCCCTGTTCATCTACCTGCGAGCCGTGAAGCTCGATACCGGCGACGAGGGAGGCAAGCGATGAGCGAGATCCTCGACGTGCCACTGCGGCGTCCCACCCGATCGGAGGCGGCGAAGAACGCCCGCGCGACCTCCAAGCGCAATGCCGACGTGACCCGGCTGCTGCCGCAGCCCCTGCTGGTCACCGTGATCGTGGTGCTCCTGCTGGTGGTTCTGCTGCCGGTGCTGTACATCGTGTTCGCGTCGATCAACTCCGACGTCTCGGTGGCCTCGGGGGCGTTCTTCCCCGAGCAACTCCACCTGGACAACTATGTGAAGGTCTGGTCGACCGTCGCCCTGGCCACCGGGCTGCTCAACAGCATCCTGGTCAGCGGCATCGTCGCGATCGTCTGTGCGTTACTGGCGGTCTCCACCGCATACGTGCTGGTGCGCTACTCGTTCCGCGGGCGACTGACCTTCTTGCGCGCCTTGCTCGGACTGCAGTCGATCCCCGGCACGCTCATGCTGCTGCCGGTCTTCGTGCTGTTCTCGACCGCGGCGACGACCCTGGGCATCCAGATCATCGGAACCCGCTGGGCCCTGTTCGTCACCTACCTCACCTTCGCCCTGCCGTTCTCGACCTGGGTGATGGTGACGTACCTGCGCGGACTGCCGAGGGAACTCGAGGAGGCGGCCCGCATCGACGGAGCATCGTCCTGGCGCATCCTCACCGGCATCATCGTGCCGCTGAGCTGGCCGGGCATCGTGGTCTCCGCGATCTTCGCGTTCCTCCTCGGCTGGAACGACGTGCTGTTCGCGTCGGTGATGACGAGTCCGGATTCGCGCACCGCCGCCGTGGCACTGCAGGTGTTCGGCGCGACCCAGGAGGGTGGAGCGGTTCCGCTCTACGGCCAGATGATGGCCGCAGCCCTGATCTGTGCGGCACCGGTCGTAGTGCTGTACCTCGTATTCCAGCGCTACCTCGTCGGTGGCCTGACAGCCGGGGGAGTCAAATGAGCGCTGGGAGTGAAATGAGCATAGGGAGTCGCGTGAGTAACAGCACCGAAGCAGTCGACCGTGACGTCGACGCGACACAGCAGGTCTGGACCCTGTCCGGGTTCGGGGACGAGATCGACGCCGACCCGATCGTGCAGGTCGCGGTGCTGCAGGCGCTCGGTGCCTCGCACATCGAGGTGCGCAGCGCCTGGGGCGTGAACATCGTCGACCTCGACGCCGCGCAGCTCGACAGCCTTGCCGAACTGCGGGCCGAGCGCGGTATGGGCGTCTCGGCCATCGCCTCGCCGATCGGCAAGGTCGATGTCGGCCTGCCCGTGGAACACGAGGTCGAGCGGCTGGAGCGCGCGATCGTCGCAGCACGCCGGCTCGGGGCACGCTACATCCGCATCTTCTCGTTCTATTACGAGGGACGCTCGGCGGCCGACGTTCGTGACGCGGTGATCGAACGGATGCGGGCGCTCACCGCCGTCGCCGAGCGCGAGAACGTCGTGCTGCTGCACGAGAACGAGAAGGACATCTACGGCGACATCCCGGAGCGCGTGCACGACCTGCTCACCGCGGTCGACTCGCCGAACCTCAGGGTCGCCTGGGACAACGCGAATTTCGTGCAGGTGGGGGTGAAGCCGTACACCGACGGCTACGCGCTGCTGCGCGAGTACCTCGTCTACCTGCAGGTGAAGGATGCCCTGGCCGCGACCGGCGAGGTCGTTCCGGCCGGCGAGGGGGACGGTGAGCTGCTCGAGACCGTCACGGCCCTGCGCGACGACGGGTTCAGCGGCTTCGTCTCGCTGGAACCCCACCTCTCCGACTTCTCCTCTCTCGGCGGCTTCTCCGGACCGGAGGCCTTCGGGCGTGCCGGCCGGGCCTTCCGCCGGCTCACCGACCAGATCGGAATCAGCACCAGATGAGCAGCTCAACACTCAGCGTGGCCATCGTCGGCTGCGGCATCATCGGCGTCAATCACGCCAGGGCGATCGCCCGGCATCCCGACCTGGAGATCGTCGCGCTCGTCGACTCCGTGATCGAGGCGACGGTGCGGCTCGCCGACCTGGTCGAGTCGGAGATCGGGGGCACCCGTCCGAAGGAGTTCGTCGCGCTCGGTGAGCTCTACGCGTCGGGTGGCGTCGACATCGTGGTGATCTGCACCCCGAGCGGCCTGCACGTGCAGCTCGCGGAGGAAGCGCTCGCGGGCGGCAGTCATGTCGTCATCGAGAAGCCGCTCGATGTGAGCCTGCCGCGCGCGCGTCGTCTGCTCGCGCTCGCCGAGGAGGCGGAAGCCCGGGGACAGGTGGTCTCCGTCATCAGTCAACACCGCTTCGATCCGGCCTCCGTCGTGGTGGCCACGGCCGCGCACGAGGGCGCTTTCGGTCGACTGACGAGCGGTGTGGCATCCGTCGCATGGTGGCGCAGCCAGGAGTACTACGACTCCGGCCAGTGGCGCGGAACCTGGGAGCTCGACGGTGGGGGAGCCGTGATGAACCAGGGCGTGCACACCGTCGACCTGCTGGTCTGGTTCCTCGGTCGTCCGGTGGAGATCTTCGCCCAGACCGCACTGCTGGCGCACGAGCGCATCGAGGTGGAGGATGTCGCGGTCGCGACCATCCGCTTCGAATCCGGTGCGCTCGGGGTGATCCACGCGACGACGGCCGCCGCGCCCGGCCTCACCGTGCGCATCCAGGTGCACGGCTCGCAGGGCTCCGGGATCATCGACGACGACCAGCTGGAGTACTTCAGCACGGGCGGGGCGAACATCGCGGCCGACGTGGTGCCGGCCGAGGAGTTGACCGGCGCGGAGCGGGCGAAGGACGGTTTCGCGATCGCGCACTACCGGCAGTACGCGGATGTCGTCGACGCGATCCACGGCGACGGTCCTCCCGGGGTACGCGTGGCCGACGCCTTCCTCTCGCTCGCGGTCGTGCGCGCCATGTACGCCTCGGCGACCCTCGGCGCACCGGTGTCATTCGACGCGGTGCTCGCCGGCGACTACGACGATCTCGAGATCGTCACGGGAGGTGCACGATGAAGTTCTCCGTGTTCACGGCGTCCACCCCCGACTGGGCTCCCGAGCAGGCGGCGACCATTCTCGCCGGGCAGGGCTGGGACGGGATCGAGTGGCGCATCACCGACCAGTCGGATGCCGACGTCCCGGGCTTCTGGGCCGGCAACCGGTCGAACTGGCCGCTGACCGGTCTCGAGCAGAACCTCGCCGAGATCGCCCGCATCACCGCGTCGGCCGGACTCGAGTTCTCCGGAATCGGCGGCTACGCGGTCGCGTCTGATCACGAGAACGTCGAACGGATGCTCGCGGCCACCGCAGAACTCGGCGCGCGTCAGGTGCGGGTCACCATGCCCAACCTCGATGCCAATGCCAATGCCGATCGGGACTACCGCGAACTCTTCGCGGAGACCCGTGCCGACCTCGAGTGGGTGCAGACCCGTGCCGAGGCCCATGGCGTGAAAGCGCTGGTCGAACTCCACCACCGCACGATCACCTCCTCCGCCTCGGCCGCGCTGCGGCTCGTCGACGGCCTCGATCCCGACCGAGTCGGCGTCATCCACGACCTCGGCAACCTGCTGATCGAGGGGCAGGAGGACTTCACCGCCGCGTTCCAGTTGCTCGGTCCGTACCTCGCGCACGTGCACGTCAAGAACGCCGTCTGGGCACCGACCGCCGAGACGGGCTTCGATGGCGCGACGATCTGGGAGAACCGCTGGGCTCCGCTGCGCACAGGCCAGGCCGACGTCGAGGCGTATTTCACCGCGCTCGCAAAACACGGCTACGACGGCTGGGTGACGCTGGAGGACTTCTCCACCGAGCTGCCGCTCGCCGACCGCACGGCGGACAACCTCGCCTACGTGCGGGCCGTCCACACACGCACGTCGGCACACGTCGATGCCTGAGTCGATCGCCTCGCTGCGGGAGGCTCGGCACCCGGTGCGCATCGTGCACCTCGGACTCGGCGCCTTCCACCGCGCTCACCAGGCCTGGTACACGCAGCTCGCCAACGACCTCGGAACGGAAGCCGGGTGGGGCATTGCAGCCTTCACGGGCCGCAGCCCCGCCGCTGCCGAGGCGCTGCACGCCCAGGGCGAGGTCTACACGCTGATCGAGCGCAGCGCCTTCGGTGACACGGCGACCGTGATCGAGAGCATCAGCGAAGCAATGCCCGGCACCGATCACGCGCGCTGGCGTGCCCACTTCGCCGACCCAGCCGTCGCGGTCGTCACCCTCACCATCACCGAGGTGGGTTACCGACTCGGTCAGCACGGCGGCCTGGACCTCTCCGATCCCGAGGTCGCGGGCGACATCCTGCGCGTGGGAGCGGGCGAACCCGCGGTCACCGCCCCAGGCCGTCTCGCCGACGGACTGCGGCAACGGATGCTCGCGGGCGCAGGCCCGATCGCCATCGTCAGCTGCGACAACCTCTCCGACAACGGGGGAGCCACGCGAGCCGCGGTGCTCGGCATCGCCGGAGGCGAGCTTGCGCACTGGATCGAGCAGAACGTCTCCTTCGTCTCCACCATGGTCGACCGCATCACCCCGGCGACGACGGCGGACGACCGCGCGATCGCCGAGCGCCTGATCGGGGCGACGGATGCCGTCCCCGTCGTCACCGAACCGTTCAGCGAGTGGGTGCTCGCCGGCGAATTCCCCGCTGGCCGCCCGGCCTGGGATCGGGTCGGCGCGCGCTTCGTCGACGACGTCGCACCGTTCGAGCGACGCAAGCTCTGGCTGCACAACGCCGCACACTCCCTGCTCGCCTACCGTGGACTGCTGCACGGCCACAGCACCGTCGACGAGGCGATGCTCGACCCGGACTGCGCCGACGCGGTCGAACAGCTCTGGGCCGAAGCCCGCGAGGTGCTGCCGTTCGACGACGCGGAGCTCGACCGCGCGCTCGAGGCGCTGCGGGACCGCTTCGGCAACCCGCGCATCCGTCACCTGCTCGCGCAGGTCGCGGCCGACGGCGCGAAAAAGCTCGGACCGCGCATCATCGACCCCGTGCGCGCGCGGCTGGCCGCGGGGTTGTCGGCGGGTGATGCGCAGCTCGGGGTGCTCGCCGCCTGGGCGCTGCACCTGACGACCGACGACCGCCGCGACCCGCTCGCCGGCGACCTCGCCGAATCGCTGGGCGGCCTCGGCTCCTCGGAGCGTGCCGAGGCCGTGCTCGCGTTCCTCGCCCCCGACCTGACCGAACTCGCCGGCCGGCTGGCCGAACAGATCGCGCAGCTGACCGTTTCATACCAAGGAGCACCGCCCGCATGAAGATCGAATCCGCCGAGGTCATCGTCACCAGCCCCGACCGCAACTTCGTGACCCTCCGGCTCACCACCGACGACGGTCTGGTCGGCCTGGGGGACGCCACCCTCAACGGGCGCGAACTCGCCGTCGTCGCCTACCTGCGCGAGCACGTGGTGCCGCTGCTGATCGGCATCGACGCGCACCGCATCGAAGACACGTGGCAGTTCCTCTACCGCAGCGCATACTGGCGTCGCGGGCCGGTGACCATGGCCGCGATCGCCGCCGTCGATGTCGCACTCTGGGATATCAAGGCGAAGGCCGCCGGGATGCCGCTGTACCAGCTGCTCGGTGGCGCCTCCCGCACGGGGCTGCTGGCCTACGGTCACGCCTCGGGCAAGTCGATGGAGGAGGTCTTCGACAGCATCCGCTCGCACCAGGAACAGGGCTACCGGGCCATTCGAGTGCAGACGGGCGTGCCGGGGCTGAAATCGATCTACGGCATCGCCTCCAACGCCACCTTCGAGGCGAACGACGGCAAGCGCTACGACCACGAGCCCGCTCAGCGCGGCGCGTATCCGGCGGAAGAGGACTGGGACACCCGCAGCTATCTGCGCCACGTGCCCACGGTGTTCGAGGCGGTACGCCACGAGTTCGGTCCGGAGCTGCCGCTGCTTCACGACGGACACCACCGGATGACTCCCATCCAGGCCGCGCAACTGGGCAAGTCGCTCGAGCCGTACGACCTGTTCTGGCTCGAGGACGTCACCCCCGCCGAGAACCCCGAAGCGCTGCGCCTGGTACGGCAGCACACCACCACCCCGCTCGCGATCGGCGAGATCTTCAACACCATCTGTGACTACCAGCAGATCATCCGCGAGCAGCTGATCGATTACGTCCGCAGCGCGGTCACCCACACCGGCGGCATAACCCACCTCAAGAAGGTGCTCGACTACGCCTCGCAGTACCAGATCAAGTCGGGCATGCACGGGCCGACCGACATCTCGCCGGTGGGCATGGCAGCCGCGATGCACCTGGGGCTCGCGATCCACAACTTCGGCATTCAGGAGTACATGAAGCACGGCGCCGCGACCGACCAGGTCTTCGAGCAGTCGTTCACCTTCACCGACGGCATGCTGCACCCCGGCGACAAGCCCGGGCTCGGCGTCGAACTGAACCTCGACGAGGCGGGCAAGTATCCGTACGAGACCGCCTACCTGCCCTACAACCGGCTCGCCGACGGCACGGTCCACGACTGGTGAGCGCCGCTACCGTATACGCATGAGACCTGCACCGCTCCTCGTCGTCATGGGCGTCTCCGGCTCCGGCAAGTCCACCGTCGGTGCTGCGCTCGCCGCCGCCCTCGACGTGCCGTTCCAGGATGCCGACCCGCTGCATCCGGCCAGTAACGTCGCGAAGATGGCGGCAGGCATCGCCCTCACCGACGACGATCGGATGCCGTGGCTGGCCCTGGTGGGCGCCGAACTGGCCGCGGCAGGGTCGTCCGGGGGCTCCGGGTCCGGCCTCGTCATGGCGTGCTCCGCGCTGAAGCGGTCGTACCGTGAGGCGATCCTCGCCGCGGCACCCGACACGCGCTTCGTCTACCTGGAGGGGTCGCGTGAACTGATCGAGTCGCGCCTCGAGAATCGGCATGGGCACTTCATGCCGAGCTCCCTGCTCGGCTCGCAACTCGCCACCCTCGAACCGCTGCAGGGCGACGAGCCGGGCATCACCGTCGAGCTGCGCGCGGGGGAACCTCCCGCCGACCTGGTCGCCCGGATCGTGGCCGATCTGGCCGGGGTTCGCGAGTCCAGCGGCTCCGTGTAAACTTACACACTGTACTTCGGCGAGGGATCGTCGGTCGGCCCGATACTCGGGCGGGCGACATCCGTTATCGACGCGGTGGAGTTGGGCTGTGCTGTGCTTCGAATTCTCGGGCAGGCGCCGAGTCTTTTTCCTCACGCTTGATGCGTTCGAGTTGAAACCTATAAGACGCGAGCCCGGCTCGCAGATGGAGAAACCATGTCTGAGAAGAAGGCTCGTCCCGAGCTGACCAACAAGGTCGTCGCCGAGGCGCGCACCACCTTCGGCAAGGGCGTCGCCCGCAAGCTGCGCGTGCTGGGCAAGATCCCGGTCGTGCTCTACGGCCACGGATCCGACCCGCAGCACT
>JBEVGK010000044.1:0-4691 GCA_040511795.1 Lacisediminihabitans sp.
GGCCGATCCCGCGGTGCCGGTCAAGGCGACTCTGGCCGGCGAGGTGAAGAGGGTGATCGCCGCGCAGGGCGCCCAGGTCGACGCGAACACCCCGGTGCTCACGATCCGCGCCGAGACCGTGACGGATGACGGCACCCCCGCCGTCAAGACCGTCACCGTGCTCGCCGGGTCGGCGGGCGTCCTCTCGTCCCTCCCCGTCATCGTCGGTCAGGTCGTCGCGGTGGGCGATGCCGTAGCTCAGGTCGCTCCGCCGACCTTCAGCGTGAGCGGCAGCCTGGCGGCGGAGAAGCAGTACCGCCTGCTCAACCGGCCGACGGAGGCCACGGTGGCCATCACGGGTGGTCCGGCGCCGTTCACCTGCACCGGCCTCAGTATCACGACCGCGCAGCAGGGTGCGGGCACGGCCGAGGGCGGCCAGGCCGACACCGGCGGAACAGCCGCAACGACGGTGCGCTGCGCGGTGCCCGCCGGGGTGACCGTGTTCCCGGGCCTCGCCGCGAAGATCACCATCTCGGGCGGCGTCGCCAGCGATGCGCTCGTGGTGCCGACGACCGCGGTCGAGGGCACCGCCCAGGCCGGAAACGTCTACATCGCCGCGAGCGACGGTACGACCACGAAGAAGGCGGTGACCCTGGGGCTCACCGACGGGAAGATGGTGCAGATCGTCTCCGGGGTGGCCAAGGGCGACAGCATCCTGGAGTTCGTCCCCGGGGCTGCAGCGCCCTGCGACCCGAACATGCAGCCGTGCCAGCAGTGACGAGCGCCGAGCCGGCCGAGGTTCTGCTGCGCCTCGACGGGGTCACCCGGTCGGTGCGGCTTCCGGATGACAGCACGCTCGAGATCCTCCGGGGGATCAGCCTCGACGTCGCCGTCGGCGACCATGTCTCCATCGTCGGGCGCAGCGGCTCGGGCAAGTCGACGCTGCTCAACCTGCTCGGGCTTCTCGACACCCCGACAAGCGGCAGTATCCGCTTCGAAGGCCGCGACAGTCGGGATCTCTCGCTCAACCAGCGCGATCGCACCCGTGGCGCCGACATCGGATTCATCTTCCAGCAGTTCAACCTGCTGCCCGGTCGCACCGCTCTCGAAAACGTCATGACACCTCTGCTCTACGCCAGCGGCCGAGCGTTCTGGCGCCGTCGCCAGGTCGCCACCGAGATGCTCGAGCGGGTCGGTCTCGGCGCGCGGCTCCTCTCCACCCCGGAACGATTGTCGGGCGGCGAGCAGCAGCGCGTCGCCATCGCTCGCGCTCTCGTGCGTGGTCCGCGGCTGATCCTCGCCGACGAGCCGACGGGAGCGCTGGACATCGAGACCGGCGCCAGCGTGATGGCGCTCCTCGACGAGATCGCGGAGACGTCCGGTGCGGCGCTCATCACGATCACCCACGATGCGAACGTCGCCGCGCTCGCCCGGCGGCACTACCGGCTCGACCGTGGCGTGCTCGCACCGCTCGACGTCGGCCGCGTCCTCAACCTCGCGGGACAGCCGGAGGTGACCCTGTGAGCCGGCGGCCGCGGCAGTCGATGGCGGCGGCCCTGGTCGGGTCGTTCAGCGAGGCCTGGGCGGAGGTGCGCATCCATCGCACCCGGGTGCTGCTCAGCCTGATCGGGGTGGCCGTCGCGGTCGCGGCGATCAGCTCGGTGGTCGGCCTCGGCGCGATCGTGCAGCAGTCGCTGCAGGAATCGAACGAGCGCAACGGCGGCAGATCCGCGATGCTCATGGTCAACGCGTACAGCCAGTCGGGCGATGTGGACGCGGCGGCGGTTCGCACGGCATTCGATTCCGTGGTGGACCGCTACCGCATCCGTTATCACTCGGCGAGCATCAACGGTGGGCTGCAGGTGCAGTTCCCGAACGGCCTTCAGCAGGTCAACACGACCGCGGTCGACGCCGACTACGGCGTGATGCACCGGGTCGCCATGCAGAGCGGTGCGTGGTTCGCCCCTGCGGATGAGGAGCGTCTCGCGCCGGCGGTCGTCGTCAATCCATTCTTCTGGAAGCAACTCGGCTCTCCGGCACTGGCGACCCATCCGACCGTCGAGGTCCAGGGTGCGGAGACAGCCACTGCGGTGATCGTGGGAGTCTCCCGGGACACCTACCAGAGCGACTTCGCGACGATGTACATGCTCGAGCCCGCCTTCGCCGCCCTCTCCGACCCGAAGGCGGATGACGGCAACTTCCCGCAGTTCGAGGCCTGGGTGCCGCCCGCTCTCGCCTCGCAGCTCGCCCCATTGATCAAGCGCGATATGCGGGCTGCATTGGGGCCATCCCTCGAACTCAACGTCAATCGCAACGACTACGCGGCGCATGGCGGTGACCCGTTGCTGCCGATCAAGCTCGGCGTGGGCGGGGTCGCCGGCCTCGTGCTCTTCCTGGGGGCGCTCGGCCTGGTGAACATCTCGCTGGTCACCGTGCGACAGCGCATCCGCGAGATCGGCATCCGCCGCAGCTTCGGCGCGACCGCCGGGCGGGTGTTCTTCGCCGTGATGATGGAGAGCGTGGTGGCCACCCTGGCCGCCGGCGTGGTCGGGGTCGCGCTGTCAATCCTGCTGGTCGAGAATCCCTGGGTGCAGGAGAAGCTGGCGCAGGGGGCGACCGATCTGCCGCCGTTCCCGATCGAGGCGGCGCTGGTCGGGCTCGCAGCCGCCGTCGCCGTCGGCGCGCTCGCCGGCATCCTGCCCGCCCTGGTCGCCGTGCGGGTGAAGGTCATCGACGCGATCCGGTACTGAGCCGGGCGTACTGACCCGGGCGGCCGATGCCCGGGGCGCGCAGAACACGCGCCCCGGGCATCCGCCGCTCTGTCGCCCCTGCCGTTTACCTTTGTTCACAGGGCTACGAGTACCAAGTCGACCCCGCGCGCCCGCGCCTCGAGCTCCCGCACGACCGCGGCGGGTCGGGCGACCGGCAAGGGGACGACGCGCAAGCTGCCCGTGGCCCAGACCGTCGAGTCCAAGCCCGGCCTGCTCAGCGCGGCCTGGCTCGGTCTCGCCCATATCGTCGGGGGCGCCGCCCGGGTCTTCGGCAAGGAGACGCTGGCCAAGGACGAGCGCCGTGACGGCGTGCCCTTCTTCATCTTCGTGCTCGCGATCGCCGGTGCGGTGGTCGAATGGTTCAACCCGACCGATCCCCTCGCCATCGCCCTCGACTCCTGGACCTTCGGCGGTCTGTTCGGACGCGTCGCCTTCGCGCTCCCCGTGATCATGTTGCTGTTCGCGCTCTGGCTGTTCCGGCATCCAGCCTCCGTGCACGACAACGGTCGCATCGGCATCGGTCTGGGGATCCTGCTGATCACCGTCAGTGCGCTCTGCCACATCTTCGGCGGTCAGCCGCATCCCTCACAGGGGATGGCGGTGCTCGCCACCGCGGGCGGCATCATCGGCTGGGTGCTCGCCGCACCACTGATCGCCGTCGGCACCGCCTATCTCGCGACGCCCGTGGTGATCGTGCTGCTGGTGCTGTCGCTGTTCATCATCACCAAGACCCCGCCGAACCGGGTCGGTGCGCGCTTCCGCGAGCTGTACGCCTACCTGTTCGGTGCCCAGCTGGCCGAGCCGACGCCGAAGACCAAGGCGAGTGCCGACAGCGTGAGTTTCGGCGACCTCGATGACCTGGGCCTCGACGACGAGGACGACGCGCAGCTGCCGTGGTGGCGCCGCAACAAGACCAAGCGCGAAGACGATCCAGCCTTCGACACCCCGGTCATCAGCAGGGCAGACGAAACCGACGTCATCGACCGCACGCCGCCACCCGAGCCGCTGACGGAGGTTCTCGTCGACCTCGACCAGGCCGAGAGCGCCGTCAAGCGTTTCACCGGGGAAGTGGATGCCGCGGCTCCCGCCACCGCGATCCGTGACGACGGTGGCCCGCTCGTCGCCGACCTGCTCCCCGGGTTCTCCGACACCGCCTCGATCAAGGGAGCGGCGGGGGAGTTCGATACGGATGTCGCCCTCCCGTCCGCGCAGCCGACGGCACCGTATCGGCTGCCCGCGGCATCCTCGCTCGTTCCCGGCACCCCGCCGAAGACCCGCTCCGAGGCGAACGATGCGATCGTCGCGGCGATCACCGAGGTGCTCAAGCAGTTCTCGGTCGACGCCCGCGTCACCGGCTTCAGCCGCGGCCCGACGGTCACCCGGTACGAGATCGAGCTCGGTCCAGGCGTCAAGGTCGAACGGGTCACCGCGCTCACCAAGAACCTGTCATACGCCGTGGCGAGCAACGAGGTGCGCATCCTCGCGCCGATCCCGGGCAAGAGCGCCATCGGCGTCGAGGTGCCGAACGCCGACCGCGAGATCGTGTCGCTCGGTGACGTGCTGCGCTCGAAGGCCAGCACCTCGAGTTCGCACCCGATGACGATCGGCCTGGGCAAGGACGTCGAGGGTGGCTTCGTCGTCGCCAACCTCGCCAAGATGCCCCACCTCCTCGTGGCTGGTTCCACCGGTTCCGGCAAGTCGAGCTTCGTCAACTCGATGATCACCTCGGTCCTCATGCGGGCAAAGCCCGCCGAGGTTCGCATGGTGCTCATCGACCCCAAGCGGGTCGAGCTCTCGATCTACGCGGGCGTGCCCCACCTCATCACCCCGATCATCACGAACCCGAAGAAGGCCGCGGAGGCGCTCGCGTGGGTCGTGAAGGAGATGGACATGCGGTACGACGACCTCGCGTCGTTCGGCTTCCGTCACATCGACGACTTC
>JBEVGK010000045.1:0-3344 GCA_040511795.1 Lacisediminihabitans sp.
GCCGGGCCCCGGATGCCGCGACCGCGCCGCCCGGGGTCAGGGCAGCGTGTGGCCGGCGGCGGTGAACAGCCGGTACCACTGCTCGCGCGTGAGCTCGACGCCGGAACCGGCCGCGGCTTCGGCGACCCGGCCGCCGACTCGATGACGCGCTCCGGCTTGGTGGTGCCGAGCACGACCTGCATGTTCGCGGGGTGCCGGGTGATCCAGGCCACCGCGATGCCGGTCGGCGTCACGGCGTACTTGGCCGCGAGCTCCTCGAGCACGTCGTTTAGCTCGGCGAAGTTCTGCCGGTCGCCGAGGAACACGCCGTCGAAGAAGCCCTTCTGGAACGGCGACCAGGCCTGCAGCGTGATGTCGTTCAGGCGGCTGTAGTCGAGGATGCCGAGGTCGCGATCGATCGACTGGTCGAGGCCTGCCATGTTCGCCGCAACACCCTGGGCGATGAGCGGCGCGTGCGTGATGCTCAGCTGCACCTGGTTGAAGGCGAGCGGCTGCGTCACCGAGCGCTTCAGCAGCTCGACCTGCCCGGGCGTCTGGTTGGAGACGCCGAAGTTGCGCACCTTGCCCGAGCTCTGCAGCTCATCGAAGGCCGCCGCGATCTCCTCCGGCTCCATCAGGGTGTCGGGACGGTGCAGCAGCAGGATGTCGAGGTACGGGGTGTTCAGGGCTTTCAGTGAACCGTCTACCGACTCCAGGATGTGCTCCTTGGAGAAGTCCCAGTAGCCGTCACGGATGCCGACCTTCGACTGGATGATCACCGCCTCGCGCTCCGCGTCGCTGAAGCTGATCGCCTCACCGAAGCGCTGTTCGCAGCCGTGGGTCTTACCTCCGTACACATCCGCGTGGTCGAAGAAGTTGATGCCGGAATCGATCGCGGTGCCGACCAGGGTCTGGACTTCCTTGTCGTCCAGGTCGGCGATCCGCATGAGCCCGAGGATGACGTTCGATGCCTCGAGAGTGGTCTGGGGTGGGGTGAAGATCTTCATTGTCCTATCATGCCCGCGGCCGCCGACCCGGCACGAAATTCTCGTCGTGATCCGCGTCATAGTTGCGCGGCGAAAGCATCTCTTCGATCGAGGGTGCAGTGTCGGCACGCTCTGCACCCGCTCGAATCAGCACCCGCTCGAATCAGCACCGCTCGAATCAAGGAGGATTCATGAAGCTCACGCGTCCCAGACTCAGTCGGCTCACCCGCACCCATTCCGGTCGCATCGTTCTCGCTGCGGTACCGGTGGCGATCGCCGCAACGCTGCTGATGGGCGGGGTCGCTCAGGGCGCTGTGCCGGTCTCGTTCTCGGTTTCGGGCAGCCAGTTCCAGATCGGTGCATCGAAGCTCGAGGGCACCGGCTTCTCGCAGTACGCCGGTGTCGCCACCGATACCGCGGGCAAAGACCACCAGGCCGCCATCGCCAACATCAAGTCCGCGACCCTCTCCGACCTCTGCCAGTCGGTGGTCACCGACACCCCGCTCGGCAAGATGGGCGTGCTCATCACGGCGGGCGGCGGCGGCAAGCCCGCATCGGCGAGTGATCTGCAGATCGGCATGACCGATCTGAAGGGAGACTCGAGCTTCACCAACATCCGCATCGGTGTCGACGCCTCCACGGTCAAGACCGACGCCAAGGGCCAGGCCGGCGACTTCGCTCAGGATGCCGACGGCATCAGCATCTCGAACCTGCAGCAGACCGCGTGGTCGACCCAGGCATCCGTCTTCACCCTGACGGGAATGCACCTGGAGCTCACCGACGGACGGACCTGCTTCTAATGCGGCGCCTCACGCACGCCCGGCAGTGGCTCCGCTCCCGGCCCGCGGTCGGCGGTCTGCTCGTCGCGCTCTCGGGCGTGGAGCTGTTCTTCTCCGGGCAGCTCGACATCGGTAAGTTCCATGTGCAGCTCGGCATCGAGGGGCTGCAGGCCACCATCGTGCCGATCGCGCTGGTCGCCCTCGGCCTGCTGGCGATGCTCATGCCGGTGCATCACGTCTTCTACGGGGTGATCGCCCTGGCCCTTGCCGTCTACTCACTGATCGGGGTGAACCTCGGCGGCTTCATCATCGGCATGCTGCTCGGCGCGGTCGGCGGCGTGCTGGTGGTCGCCTGGATGCCGAAGTCGGTTGAGACGGCCGCGTCGGATGAGACGGATGACAAGGTTGAGTCGGACGAGGCTGCGGAAATGCCGGAACCCGAAGTCGATGCAGCCCCCGCAACCATCGCCGCCTCCGCTGCCTCCGCGGAGTCGGAGCACGCGGCTGACGGGAAGGCACTCCGCCCTTTAGCGCGCGGCCGGCGGTGACCGGCCGACCTACCCGCTCCACGGCGGCGATCGCCGGGGTGCTCGTGCTGGCGCTTGGCGGTGTCGGCGCGGCGCGGGCAGAACCGGCAGCGCTCTGTCTGCCGATCATCATGCCCTGCGCGGCGCCGAGCCCGTCGCCGACGCCTCCGGCGCCAGACCCCACCGGGTCGACCCCGGCAACCCCGCCAACCCCGCCGCGGGCTCCGGGAGTCGCAGTGCCGATCCCCCTGGTCGGTCTCACTCCGGGTACGACGCCCGGCACGCCCGCGGTCCCGGGCACGACACCTCCGCCGACAGCGGTGCCGGATGACGCGGCCTCGACGTTCACACTGCCCGCCGCGACGCTGGGCGGGTCCACCATCACCATCTCCGGGCTACACGGAATCGCCGTGGTCACCGTGCCCCTCGCCGACGGCAGTCGTGCGACGGCGCTCAAGGTGAGTGCCGACGACGTCGTGGTGACCGACTTCGTGCTCGAAGTGCGCAGGGCCACCGGTCCCGCGCTGGTGAGCACGTCGGATCGGATGGAACTGCGCGGCGACGTGCAGGTCTACCTCGACTCGGCGACCGCCACGCTCGGCGACGGCACCGCACTGACCTTCGGTGCGGCGACCCCTCCGCCGGGCAATGAGCTGCCACCGGAGTTGCTGCGGGTGACCCTGGGACTCGTCGGCGTCACGGCCCATTCGATCTCGTTCGCGAACTCGCACCAGCACCTCAACGGGTGAGTGGTGGCGGCTGTGAGTGCCGGCGGCTGTAGAGCGCAGCTGGGTATCAGCCCACGCTCTGGGCAAGCCACGAGAGGCCGATCAGCGCGGCGATAACGGCGGCGGGGATTCCGATCAGGACGACCAGGATCGTCGCGGTGCCGCGCAGACGGTGCGTCTCGTAGCGGCGCTCGGGTTCGCGCCCGGAGGTGCGGAGGCCGTCGTCATCCGTCGCCCGAGAGACGATAGCGCGATAGCCCGCCGCGGAGACGCGGCTCTTCCGTGCTGTTCTGCTCGCCATGCCACACCCCCGCGATCCACGCTAGGCGGGCACACAGAGCATCG
>JBEVGK010000046.1:0-8413 GCA_040511795.1 Lacisediminihabitans sp.
AGCTGCCCGACCTGCCGGCCCGCTACGGCGACCACCCCGATCTGTTGGAGCAGGTCGTCGAGTGCCAGTCCCCGGTCTTCATCTTCGTCGAGGTGGATGGCGACGGCAGGGTGCAGATGTTCGCCACCGCGCCCAAGGAGGCGCCCACGACCCGCGGCTTCGCCTCGATCATCTCGCAGGGTCTCACCGGCCTCACCGTCGAGCAGGCGCTGGCCGTGCCGGACGACTTTCCGAACACCATCGGCCTCACCGCCGCGGTCAGCCCGCTGCGCATCCGCGGCATGACCGCGCTGCTCGCCCGCGCCAAGCGCCAGATCCGCGAGAAGACCGCGCTGTCGGCCGAGCCCGGCGCGTGATCATCCGGGCGGTCTTTCCGCAGGTCGGCGACCCCATCGACCTGGCGACGGATGATGCGCGCCCACGCCTCGACGCCCTCTACTCCACCCCGAGCACCGAGTGGCTCCGGGTCAACCTGGTCCTCTCGGTGGATGGCAGCGCCGCTGGCATCGACGGCACCTCCGCCTCACTGACCGCCGGCGCGGACCGCAAGGTCCTCGGCGCGATCCGTCGTGCCGCCGATGTCGTGCTCGTCGGTGCCGAGTCGGTGCGCCGCGAGGGCTATCTGGTGCCGAAGACGGCCGCGCTCGCCATCGTCACCGGCAGTGGTGATCTGAGTGGTCACGGGCTCAGCGCCGCAGAGCCGGGGCGCGTCTTCGTGCTCTGTCCCGCATCCGCTGCCGATCGAGTGTCAACGACCCTGCCCAGCGCGACGGTAGTCGTGCTGCCGGACGAGGACGGGCGGATGTCCGCCATCGACATCGTGGGCGCCCTCCGGTCCCGCGGAATGGCCTCCATCGTCTGCGAGGGCGGACCGGGACTGGCCGCGCTGCTCATGCGCGAGCGCCAGGTCGACGAGCTCTGCCTCACGACCAGCCCGCGGGTCGGAGGAGCCCCGCGCCCACTCTCCGACGACGCCGTCGAGGTGACGCTCGGCCAGCTGGCCGTTGACGACGCCGGCGTGGTCTTCGCGCGCTGGTCAGTCCCGCGCGGCTGACGGAGCCGACCCCAACGGCAGCACTGCCAACCACTCGCGGATCGCGGTCGTCCAGCGCTGGCGGTCGTAGTTCCACAGCTTGCAGTGCGCGGCGCCGGTGAAGAGTTCGAAGTCGACGATGTCCGGCCGTTCCTCGGCGAGGTCGCGCGAGGCGGTCACCGGCACGAAGCCGTCGTCCTGGCTGTGCATGAGCAGAATCGGCAGGGTGAGCTCCGCGGCGCGGCTGACGAAGTTCAATCGCGGCAGGTCGATCGCCATACCCTGCCCGGTGAGCCGGCGCCCCCATGGATTGCCGAGCACGGCCAGCACGGCGGTGCTGATCGGCGTCGGCAAGCGGTTGAGTGTGCCCTGGTAGCGCAGCGCGGTGATCCAGTCGATCACCGGCGAGTCCAGGGCGATGCCGCGCACGATCCCGGCGCGGTCCGACCGGGTGAGCGCCTGCAACACGGTCGCGCCGCCCATCGACCAGCCCATCAGCACGAGGTCGGTCGCGCCGTGGTCGATCGCGTAGGCCATCGCCGCGTCGACGTCACGCCACTCGGTGTCACCGAGGCCGTAGCGCCGGTCGGGGCTGTACGGGGCATCGCCGTCGTTGCGGTACGACACCATCAGGGTGGTGTAGCCCGCCTCGCGGAAGATCGGGGTGGCGCGAATGGTCTCGGCCCGGCGCACGGCCCGGCCGTGCACCTGGATGACCCAGGGCATCCGTCCGTCTGTCCGCGGGGCCGCCGGCGGAACCAGCCAGGCCGGGGCCGGACCGAGTTCCGTCGGCACGTCGACGTCGTCGTAGGGGAAGCCGAGTTCTGTCGGGTCGAGGTAGTACCAGCCGGACAGACGCCCGCGGCTCGCGGTCTCGAGGTCTCCGAAGGGCACGTCGATCAGGCGGCGGGTCACCGTGGTCGGCGTCGTGGCGACGATCTCCCCGATGCGGGCGTACCCGCCGTCCCCGGCGAACCAGAACCCGTAGTCGCCCGGCAATCGCGAATCGGGGGTCGAGGAGAGCACGAGAGTGGCGGCATCCAGGTCTGCCGCCAGCACACGGATGTTCTCCTCTCGCCGTTTCGGCGGGGTGACCACCGTGCGCGCCACGAAGAGGGTCAGCGCCGCCGCACCGGCCGCGAGCAGGGTAGCAAGCGCCCCCGCGGCCACGAGCGAGACGCCCCACCACCGGATTCGACGGTCGGCGTGCCTGCGATGATCTACCACGGGAGAACTTTAGTCTTCGTACCGTGCCCGAAAACCTGGATGGACCCGCGGTACCCGCAGCTTTCACCGCCGCGCTGGCGGCGGTGCGCCGTGCGGCACTGCGCCCCGAGCTGGTGCTGACCGAGATCCCGGCCCCCGGCAGTCTTGCGCCGTACTCCATAGCCTTGGCCGCGGATGTCACCCCGGCCCGGCATGCCGAAGACTCCGAACTCGGCACGGGACGCTTCATCCTGCTCTACGACCCCGCCGGTTCCGACGCCTGGGGCGGCCAGTTCCGCGTGGTCTGCTTCGCGCAGGCGCCGCTCGAGACCGAGATCGGTCTCGACCCCTTCCTCGCCGATGTCACCTGGTCCTGGCTGGTCGACGCGCTCGACGCCCGCGGCGCCAAGTACATCGCCGCCTCCGGCACCGCCACCAAGATCCTCTCTACCGGATATGGGGAATTGGAGAGCCAGGGTGACGGCGCGATCATCGAACTCCGCGCCTCGTGGACCCCGCTCGGTCACGAGGTGACCTCGCATGTGGAAAGCTGGGGCGAGTTGTTGTGCATGCTGGCGGGACTTCCGCCTGCTGCAGAAGGAGTGAGTGTGTTGGCTGCCCGTCGAGCTGGACGTGAGTAATAGCGAAGAGGCCGTGCCCGCGGTCGAGCCGGATGCCGCACCGGCGCCGGTGCAGGAACCGCACGCCGTCGTCACGGTGATCGACACCCGCGAGCCCTACCTCGCCGCGGTCGAGGCGATCGCCGCCGGGCACGGACCGATCGCGATCGATGCGGAACGGGCATCCGGTTTCCGCTATTCGCAACGCGCATACCTGATTCAGATCTTCCGCCGCGGGTCCGGCGTCTTCCTGTTCGACCCGCCCGCCATCGGCGACTTCAGCGAGCTGAACGCGCTGATCGCCGACGAGGAGTGGGTGCTGCACGCCGCAAGTCAGGATCTGGCCTGTCTGCGCGAGGTGGGACTGCATCCCACCCGCATCTTCGATACCGAACTCGGCGCGCGCCTGGCCGGACTCCCCCGCGTCGGACTCGGCACGGTGGTGGAGGAACTGCTCGGCATCCACCTGGCCAAGGAGCACTCTGCTGCCGACTGGTCGACCCGCCCCCTCCCCCAGTCCTGGCTGGTCTACGCGGCGCTCGACGTGGAGCTGCTCCCCGACCTGCGTGATGCCGTGGGCACGCTGCTCACCGATGCGGGCAAGGCCGACATCGCCGAGCAGGAGTTCACCGAGGTGTTGCAGCGCGAGGCCAAACCGCCGAAGACGGATGCCTGGCGACGTCTCTCCGGTCTCCACACGGTTCGCGGGGCGCGCAATCTGGCCGTCGCGCGCTCGCTCTGGCAGGCGCGGGACGACTACGCCCAGGAGATCGACACCGCTCCGGGTCGCCTGGTACCCGATTCCTCGCTCGTGGCGGCCGCCAAGGCGATGCCCGACTCCAAGCACGCCCTCGCCGCGATGCGCGAATTCACCGGGCGGGCCAGCCGCTCCGAACTGAATCGCTGGTGGGCGGCCATCGAGGCGGGTGTGGCGACAGACGATCTACCCACACTGCGGGGTCCCGGCGATGCGCTGCCGCCGCCGCGGTCCTGGTCGGATCGCAATCCGGAGGCGGATCGCCGGCTGAAGGCGGCGCGTGCCGCGATCACCGAGCTCTCCACCGAGCTGTCGATCCCGCTCGAGAACCTGCTCACCCCGGAATTGCTGCGTCGGTTGGCCTGGTCTCCCCCGGCTGAACTGGAGCTCGACAGCATCCGTTCTGTTCTCGACGAGCTCGGCGCGCGGCCGTGGCAGGTTGACGCAACCGCACAGGTAATCCTCGATGCCTTTGTGGATGCCAGCCAAAGCGACGAAGAGGCCGGCGACCCCGTTTCGTAGGAACAAGCAAACGATTCCGAGTCGATTTGACCCGACTCTAGGATCGTCTGCGGTACTCATCGAAAGTGGAGGCATTGTGGCCGAGAGACATGAAGTCGTGTTCGTCGACGGGGTACGCACCCCGTTCGGGCGCGCGGGCGAAAAGGGTATGTTCTGGGGCACCAGGGCCGACGACCTCGTGGTCAAGGCGATGGTGGGACTGCTCGATCGTCACCCTGATCTTCCCCAGGACCGCATCGATGACGTGGCCATTGCGGCCACCACGCAGCAGGGCGACCAGGGTCTGACGCTGGGCCGCACCGCCGCGCTGCTGGCAGGGCTCCCGAAATCGGTTCCCGGCTACGCCATCGACCGCATGTGTGCGGGGGCGATGACCTCGGTCACCACCATCTCCGGTGCCATCGGCTTCGGCGCATACGATCTCGCCCTCGCCGGCGGCGTCGAGCACATGGGTCGCCACCCGATGGGCTTCGGCGCCGATCCGAACCCGCGGTTCCTGTCCGAGAAGCTGGTCGGTGAGGACGCGCTCAACATGGGCGCCACCGCCGAGCGTATCCACGATCGTTTCCCGCACCTCACCAAGGAGCGCGCCGATCACTACGCCCTGCGCAGCCAGCAGAAGGCGGCGGCCGCCTACGACAACGGCAAGTTCCAGCCCGACCTGATTCCCGTCGCCACCCGCGGGGAGAGCGGATGGGGGCTCGCCACGCGCGACGAAGCCCTTCGCCCCGAGACCACGCTCGAAGGTCTCGCGGGGCTCCGCACCCCGTTCCGTCCGCACGGCCGTGTCACCGCGGGCAATTCGTCGGGCCTCAACGACGGCGCGACGATCAGCCTGCTCGCGAGCCAGGCCACGGCCAAGGAGCTGGGGCTGCCGACCAAGATGAAGCTGGTGAGCTTCGCCTTCGCCGGTGTCGAGCCCGAGATCATGGGCATCGGTCCGGTTCCGTCCACCGAGAAGGCACTGAAGAAGGCCGGCCTCACGATCGACGACATCGGACTGTTCGAGCTGAACGAGGCCTTCGCGATCCAGGTGCTGTCGTTGCTCGATCACTTCGGAATCGATGACGACGACCCTCGGGTCAACCAGTGGGGCGGCGCGATCGCGATCGGACATCCGCTCGCCTCGTCCGGCGTGCGACTGATGATCCAGCTGGCCGCGCAGTTCGCCGAGCGGCCCGACGTGCGCTACGGCCTCACCGCCATGTGCATCGGCCTCGGCCAGGGCGGCTCGGTCATTTGGGAGAACCCGTACTTCGACGGAAAGAAGAAGAAGTAGATGACGATCGACCAGAGCTCGAATCTCACACAGGCCACTGATCTCGACCAGTTCGCCGATCTGAAGAACATGTCGGATGACGAGGTCGTCACGCACTCCTATGTGCGAGACATCCCGATCTCGGGTGGCAAGACGCTTGCCCTCGTCACGCTGGACAACGGTCGCGACCACACCCGGCCATCCACTCTCGGACCGCTGACCCTGCTCGAGTTCGCGTCGACGCTCGACGCTCTCAAGCAGCGCGCGGCGAAGGGCGAGATCGCCGGGGTCGCCGTGACGGGCAAGCCGTTCATCCTGGCCGCCGGTGCCGACCTGTCCAAGGTCAGCGAGATCCCGAGCAAGGCCGTCGGCAAGCAGATGGCGCAGCTCGGCCACGCTGCTCTCGGGCGTCTCTCCGAGCTGGGTGTGCCGTCGTTCGTGTTCATCAACGGGCTCGCGCTCGGCGGCGGGGTGGAGATCGGACTGAATGCCGACTACCGCACGATCGACCGCAACATCCCGGCCCTGGCATTGCCCGAGGTCTTCCTCGGCATCATCCCCGGCTGGGGTGGCGCGTGGCTGCTGCCGAACCTGATCGGCATCGAGAACGCGCTCAAGGTAGTCGTCGAGAACCCGCTGAAGAACAACCGCACCCTGAAGGGACAGGAGGCCTACGACCTCGGGATCGCCGACGCGATCTTCGACTCGGTCAACTTCCTCGAAGATTCGGTGCGCTGGGCCGACGGCGTGATCTCCGGAACGACGAAGGTCAAGCGTCCGAACGTTCCGGGAAAGATCGAGCGCGCGGTCAAGTGGGATGTCGCCATCGGCATCGCCACCAAGATGCTGCAGAGCCGTATCGGCACCGTCGCGAAGTCGCCCTACAAGGCGCTGGAGCTGCTCAAGGCGGCGAAGAACACCGACAAGAAGACCGGCTTCGCCGCCGAAGACGAGGCGCTCTCCGAGCTGATCTCGGGCGACCAGTTCCAGGCCAGCATGTACGCCTTCAACCTGGTGCAGAAGCGGGCCAAGAAGCCCGCCGGCGCACCGGACAAGAAGCTCGCCAAGCCGGTCACCAAGGTCGGCGTCATCGGTGCGGGCCTCATGGCCAGCCAGTTCGCGCTGCTGTTCGTGCGCCGCCTCAAGGTGCCGGTGGTCATCACCGACCTCGATCAGGCTCGCGTCGATAAGGGCCTCGACTACATCCGCGGAGAGATCGACGAACTGCTCGGTAAGAAGCGCATCTCCCCGGATGAGGCGAACCGGCTGAAGGCCCTGGTCAGCGGCACCACCGACAAGGCCGACTTCGCTGACGCCGACTGGGTGATCGAGGCGGTGTTCGAGGAGCTGGGCGTGAAGCAGGACGTCTTCGCGGATGTGGAGCAGTACGTCTCCGACGAGGCGGTGCTGGCGACCAACACATCCTCGCTCTCGGTGGAGCAGATCGGCGCGAAGCTGAAGCATCCCGAGCGCCTGGTGGGCTTCCACTTCTTCAACCCGGTGGCGGTCATGCCACTGATCGAGGTCGTGAAGACGCCGCAGACCGACGAGGCGACCCTGAGCACCGCGATGGTGGTGGCGGCGAAACTGTTCAAGAACGCCGTGATCACCCGCGACACCCCCGGTTTCGTGGTCAACCGCGTTCTGGCGAAGGTGCTCGGCGAGGCGATGCACGCGGTCGACACCGGTACCCCGTTCGAGGTGGTCGAGGAATCGACCAAGCCCTTCGGACTGCCGATGACACCGTTCGAACTGCTCGAACTGGTCGGGCTCAAGGTCGGCGCGCATGTCCTCGACACCCACCACGCCGCCTTCCCCGACCGCTTCTTCGAGAGCGAGAATCTGCACAAGCTGGCCGACCTCGGTCACATCTTCGAGCGCGACTCGAAGGGCAAGATCACCGGCATCGACAAGAAGGCCCGCAAGATCGTCGAGGGCGGCAAGAACCCGATGACGGCGCAGCAGCTGCAGACCCGCATCGAAGACGGTCTCGCCGACGAGGTGCACCGGATGCTCGAGGACGAGGTCGTCTCGGCCCCCGAGGACATCGACCTCTGCCTCATCCTCGGCGCAGGCTATCCGTTCCAGATGGGCGGGGTGACGCCGTACCTCGACCGGGTTGGCGCCTCGGAGCGTGTCTTCCACGACACCTTCCACCACCCGGTCATCCGCGGAACCGACTAGGCACCGCAGCACGCAGACCGCACTTCCGCTCCTCCCACCTTCCGCTTCTCCCTTTCCGAAATGCAGGCGATTTTCCTCGACTCGCCGGCGCCGCCTGTCGGCGCGCCCAACCTCCAGGTGAATTGCCTGCATTTCGGAAGTACCTCAGGACCGGTCATCCCGCACCGGAGGTTTAGCTCGAGCGAAGGTGGTCTCCGCGATCCATCACGGCCTGGATCATCGAAAGCGTGGCGGGCCAGTCGTCGAGGACCATTCGATAGCTCAGGCGGATGACGTGGAAGCCCAACGCCTCGAGAAACGCGTCACGCTCCCGATCCGCGTGGACTCGGCCTGCGATCTCGGCATCGCCGAGCCCCTGATCCTTGCCGGCGCCATCGTGCTCGATGGCAAGGCGGTCGCCGATCAGGAGGTCGATCCAGCGTTCACCGAGTACCGGCACCTGAATCTCGCAGTGGATGCCCGCTCTGGCTAGCTTGCGCCGCGCAATACTCTCCAAGTAGCTGTCGCTGCGGCCATCAACGATCTGCGGAAGGTGGGACAGCCGGGCAGGCAACAGCGCAACGATCATGCCTAAAGCAGAGGGGGCGATCAGGCCGGCATGCACCGCAGAATCCATGCACGCCACGGCGTCGTCCTCGCTCTCGCTCAGCGCGACCTGAACCACGCAGTCGAGCACACCTACCCGCAATCTCGTTGATGTCGATTGCGGCCCGGCGAGCCGACCGCCGACACGAAATGCACGAACGTACGGCTCCAGGGTGCCTGGCGCCATGTACCACCCCTGTCGCGGACGAATCAGGTCTCCTGATGCCACCACGGCAGCGAGCTGATGG
>JBEVGK010000047.1:0-7457 GCA_040511795.1 Lacisediminihabitans sp.
GGGTCGCTCATCGCCATTCTCGGAGCCCGGTTCCGCTGGTCGAGCGTGCTCGTGCTCGGCATCACCCTGTTCGCCTACGCCGTGCTCGGCGTACCGCTGGCGGTTCCCGGTCGCGCTCTGTTCGGCGTGCTCCCGACCGGTCAGGGGCTGCTCGAACTGCTGCGGGGCACGGCCCTCAGCTGGAAGCAGTTGCTCACCATCACGCTGCCGGTCGGCAGCTACCAGGCTCTGCTGATCCCCGCCTTCGTGCTGGTGCTCGGCACCGTCGTGATCGGACTCAGCGTTGCCCTCCGCGCGCGCTTCGGCGAGCTGGCGGCCCTCGCCCCCGTGCTGCTCTTCGTGGTGGCCACCCTGTTCGGGCCGGGCTTCGCGACCTGGCCGCTCGCGCAGTCGCTCGGACTCCTCGCCGCCCTGCTGCTCTGGATGATCTGGTGGCGCTGGTACCGTCGCCGCGAATCGATCCGCCGCCTCGCCCGTGCCCTCGACGCCGCGGGCCGACCGCTCGAGACGGTCGCCGACCGCGGGTTCGTGGGCGCACGGACGCTGATCGGTGCGGCCGTGATCATCGCCGTGGCGGGCGCCGCCGGAATCGGTGCGACGACGCTGCTGCCGCCGACCGGTCAGCGGCAGGTGCTGCGCAGCGCCGTCGTGCAACCCTTCGATCCGCGCGACTATGTCAGTCCGCTCAGCGGATTCCGGCACTACGAGCTCCCCGCGACGGCGGACAGCACCATCCTGTCCGTGACCGGCCTGCCCGCGGGGGGCCGCATCCGTATCGCCACCCTCGACAGCTACGACGGCATCGTCTACGCGGTCGGCAGTTCGGCGGTCACGAGCGACTCCGGCTCGTTCACCCGGGTGCCGTCCACCTTCGACCAGTCGAGGGTGACGGGAACGGCGGTGCACCTGAACGTCGTGGTCGGCGACTACCGCGGCGTCTGGGTGCCGACCGTCGGAAAATTCGAGAGCATCGACTTCGCCGGCTCCGCGGGGACCTCGCTGCGCGACGCGTTCTACTACAACAACACCAGCGGAACGGCTGCGGTGCTGACCCCGTTGACCACCGGCGACGCGTACAGCCTCGATGCGATCGACCCGGTACAGCCCGCGGAAGACGAGATCGCCTCCCTCCGGCCGGGCACGGCGACGGTGCCGCGCATCGGCACGCTTCCCGACAGCCTCTCCTCGACCCTCGACGACTGGGTGCGCGGTACCACCGGCGCGGGAGAACAACTCGTCGAGATGATCGCGCAGCTGAAGAAGAACGGGTATGTCAGCCATGGTGTCGATCCCGAGCAGCCCAGCAGTCGCTCCGGTCACGCGGCCGACCGGGTGACCGAGCTCCTCACCGACCAGCGGATGATCGGCGACCAGGAACAGTATGCGGTGACGGCCGCGCTGATGGCCCGTCAGCTCGGTTTCCCCGCCAGGGTGGTGTTCGGATTCGCCCCCAGCGACATCGATACGTCCGGTGTGACGACGGTGAAGGGCTCGGACGTCTCGGCCTGGATCGAGGTGAACAGCACGCGCTACGGCTGGGTGACCATAGACCCGACCCCCGCCATCCGCCCGATTCCCGAGGAGCTGCCGCAGGAGCCGACGCGCATCGCCCGGCCGCAATCGCCGGTGCAGCCGCCCCCCGACGACCAGCAGAGCCGCAACACGCAGTCGCCGCCGGACACCACGCAGGATCTGAGCAAGCCGCTCGAACCCTGGCTGGTGATCCTGCTCGCGGTGCTCACCGTCCTGGGCTGGGTGCTGCTCGGGGTCGCCATCCTCACCGCACCCTTCCTCGCGGTCATCGTGGCCAAGCTGCGGAGACGCCGCAAACGACGGAGAGAGGGCTCGCCGCTCGAGCGGATCAGCGGGGGCTGGCGCGAATACGAGGACTCGGTGATCGACCGCGGTTTTGATCCGCCCATCGCGGCCACCCGCACCGAGGTCGCCTCCGCGATCGGCGGCATGCGACCCCTGGTGCTCGCCGCCATCACCGACCGAGCGATCTTCTCGCCGACGCAACCCGACGACGCCGACGCCGACAACGTGTGGCGTTCTGTACGCGAGCTCGTCGCGACGCTCGATGACGAACGCACCCGCTGGCAGCGGATCAGGGCCGCCGTCTCGCTCCGATCCCTCGGTGGATATAGTGTCAAGAAGCTCTTCACGCGATAGGGGATCGCTCGTGACATGTACATTTTGTGGTTCAGTGCTGCCGGGGGGCGCACTGTTCTGCGGAGACTGCGGCCGTGCCGTCACCGCCGCCGAGGTGGACTCGGTCGTCAGCGCGGCGCCGTCCGTGCGGTCGCCGGAGCCGCCCGCGCTGGTTCCACCCCCGCCCATTGCGCTGCCAGAGCCGCACGAGCGACCGTGGAGCGAGTCGACGGATTCGCGCTGCCAGCAGTGCGGAACCGCGATGGGTCCGCAGGAGATCTTCTGCAGCGAGTGCGGCACGGTGTCGCCGCTCGCCGCCCGATCCTTCAGCCAGCCGCGCGACACAGTGGTCATCGAGCGCATTGCGGCGAGCACCACTCCGCCGCGAGCACCGTCCGCCGCACCGGCCCGGTCCTCGGTGTCCAGGCCATTGCCGCCCGCGCCGCTGACCCTCCCCGACCGCCCCGCCTTCCTCCCCGAGGCCGAGGAGCCGGTGCTGCCGGTGCGCCCCGCCGTCTCCGCGAGTTCTGCCGCCCCGGTGGGTCCCGCCGTCCCCGTGAGTCCCGCCGCCGATGTGGCACGGGATGCCGCGGCCGACGATATCGCCGACCTCGAGGCAACCCGCATCGTGCGACCGAAACGCGTCGGCGGCGAGCGGTTCATCCTGCAGTTCAGCACCGGCGAGAGCTCCACGGTGCAGGGCACCGGTCTCATCGGGCGCAACCCGATCCCCGAGCCGGGAGAGTACTTCGACCAGTTGGTGCGGGTGATCGACCCGAGTCGATCGGTGTCGAAGACCCACCTCGAGTTCGGTCAGGATGCCGGCAGCTTCTGGATTCTCGACCGCTTCTCCGGCAACGGCACCATCGTGCGCGAGCCCGACGCCGCGGCCGTGCGGTGCCAGCCCGACAAGCGCTACCGGGTGGTGCGGGGCACGCGGGTGGAGATCGGCGAGCAGTTCTTCATCGTGAGTTGATCCCGTGGCGCTGACGCCCTCTCCCTCACAGGTCGCCCCTGTCGGTCGTCGTTCACAGATCTCCTGACGATCCTCGTGGAGCGGGAGGACATGCGCTCTGCTGGACCGCATGTCCTATCCCGCCGATACCCGTGCCGGTGAGGTGGTGCGGCTGAGGCTGCCACGATCGCCGGAACCGCCGCCGCGGCATCCGTTTCCCCTGCTCGCCAGCCTCGCGCCGGTGGTCGGCTCTGTGCTGATCTGGGCGATCACCTCGTCACCGTTCGCCCTGGTCTTCGCCCTGCTGGGGCCGGTGATCGCCGTTGCCGGCTTTGCGGATGCCCGGGTGCAGGCGCGCCGCGCCGCGCGTCACGAGCGCGACCGCTTCGCCGCCGACCTCGCCGATCTCCACGAGACGGTACGGCGGGAGCACGATCGCGAACGGGAGCGGCTGCGACTCCGATCGCCGGGTTCGATCGCGCTGCTGGGCAGTTCGGAGCGCGACCCCGAGCGCTGGCATGGCGCACTCGACCGGGAGCTTCCTGTGGTGCTCGGGTACGGCGAGATCGCCTCCGGGCTGGTACTCGACGGCGACCCGATGCAAGACCACGATGAGCTGGTCGCGCTCCGCGAGCGGGCTGCCCGGCTCGACGGAGCCCCGGTGGTGGTCGATGCGCGCCTCGGTATCGGGGTGTGCGGGGCGCCGGAGCTGGCATCGGCGGTGGCCAGGGGGCTGACGCTGCAGCTCGCGAACACTCTGCCGCCGGAGACGACGGGCCTGGCGCTCGCGGCAGCCGAGCCGTGGTCTGCGGCGCTCCCGCACCGGGCGGGCAGCCACCCGGCCGGTGATCAGGGGAACACATACGGCAGCGCACTGTTTCTGGGTCTGGGTCTGGGTCTGGGTGTGGGTGTGGGTGTGGGTCAGCGTGCGGGCAGCGCCCCGGTCGGGCCGGGATCCGCACCGGCCGAGGCGCTGATCGCCGTGGCGCGGACACCGCACGACCTGCCCCATCGGTGCCGCGTGGTGCTGAGCATCGGCGGCGCACGACGCGCCGCGGTGGTCGCGCACCCCGATCCGGCCCTGCTCGGCGACATCACCGTGCAATATCTCTCGGCGGAGCAGGCCGCGGAGACGGCGGAGCTGCTCTCGCGGGCGGCGTCGACCCGCGGTGGGGGAGCAGGCGGTCTTCCCGAACGGCTCGCTTTCGGAGCGCTGTCGACAGTAGGGGTGGCGGGCGGTGAGGAGCGGCAGACCATGAACGCCCGCTTCCTCGCGGGCGAGGGCGGACCGATCGCGATCGACCTCGTGCGCGACGGACCGCACGCGGTGATCGGCGGTACGACCGGCAGCGGCAAGAGCGAGCTGTTGCTGAGTTGGCTGCTCGCCCTGGCGGCCACGCACTCTCCCCGCGCCCTGAGCTTCCTGCTGGTCGACTTCAAGGGCGGCTCCGCCTTCGCCCCGATCATCGGTCTACCGCAGGTCGCCGGACTCGTCACCGATCTCGACGAGCGCTCGGCGCGGCGGGCCCTGCAGAGCCTGCGCGCAGAGGTCCGGCACCGGGAACGGGTGCTCGCGGAGGCGGGTGCTCGGTCGATCGACGCGCTAGCCCCGCACGTCGAGCTCGCGCGGCTGGTGATCGTGGTCGACGAGTTCGCGGCGCTCGTCGGCGATTTCGTCGAGCTGCACGAGCTGTTCGCCGACCTCGCGGCGCGGGGTCGCTCCCTGGGCATCCACCTGATCCTCTGCACTCAGCGCCCGGCCGGGGTGGTGCGGGACTCGGTGCTGGCCAACGTCCCGCTGCGACTGTCGCTGCGGGTGAACAATCGTGCAGACAGCGCCGCGGTGGTCGGAACGGATGCCGCGGCCACGCTTCCCGCGAACCCACCCGGCCGGGTCGTGCTCGCGATCGCCGGCGCCGATCCGGTGATCGCGCAGGTCGCCATCGTCGACTCCGACGACATCCAGGTCGTCTCGGAGCGCTGGGCCGACGCCCTTCCGGCACGCCGGCCGTGGTGCCCGGAGTTGCCGGGCACGGTGTTCACCCACGAGCTGCCCGGCGACCGCACCGGGTGCGCCTTCGGATTGCTCGACCTCCCCGACAGTCAACGGCAGACGAGCGCCGTCTGGAATCCGGTCGCGGACGGGTCCCTGCTCATTCTCGGCGGCGGCGGGGCGGGAAAGTCCGAGCTTCTGGTCACTCTCGCCCAGGCTGCAGACGGACGGATCGTGCCGTCGCTGCCGGAAGAGGCATGGGATGCCGTCGCGGCGGTGGTCGACTCCTTACGTCGGGGCCGCGCACCCTCGGGTGTACTGCTGATCGACGACCTCGACGTGCTCGTCACCCGATTCGGAGACGAACACCGTGATGCCTTCGGCGAGATGCTGAGCGAGATCCTGCGCACCGGCGGTGCCGCGGGGATGTCGCTCGTGCTTGCGGCACGGCGGCTGTCGGGAGGACTGCAGTCGGTGCTGGCGGGCTGCGAGAGCCGGGTCATCCTGCGCCAGCCGGACCGGCAGGAGCATCTGCTCGTCGGCGGCACGGCGGGGCTGTATCGACCCGACGCCCCCGCGGGACGCGGCGAATGGCGCGGTGCGGAACTGCAGGTGGCGCTTCTCCGCGACCGCCCGCACCGGGACGCCCGTCCGCCCGGCACGTCCGCGCGGGCGATCACCGCAAAAGACCGGCCGCTGATCGTGCTGACCGGGCGGCCGGGCGAGCTGACGCGTCGGTTCGCGGATGCCGTCGACCTCACCCGACCGGGCAGCGCGGCGCTCCAGCTCGATCCCGTCGAACCGCGGGTCTGGGTGGCCGACCCCGCGAGCTGGCAGGCGCGCTGGTCGCAGCTGTCGCTGCTCCGCACGGCCGCGCCGCTCCTCGTCGACCGCTGCAGCCTGGCAGAACTGCGGGCGATCGTCGGGCAACGGATGCTGCCGCCCCCGCTCGACCCGACACGGGAGACGGCGTGGCTCCTGCACCCGGATGGCGCGGTGGAGCGGGTGGCGTTGCCCACGCCCGGCGAGTGATTCCGTGCTCAGGGGGATCAAATTGTGCTGATTTCGTGAAGTTTATGTTTCGGAATGGTCGATTTGCCCACCGCACTCTCGCCCCGCGACGCGCCCTGTGTCAGTATCGAGCCACGACGGCGTACCAGTTACCCGTGTCGTCGTTTTCCGTCGAAGGAGTCGCTCATAATGACCAGGCCCACGCCAGAAGACCCGATGTTCCAGCGACTGCTCGGCCAAGCGAAGCGGCTCGACCTCTCCCGTCGGTCGATGCTCACCGGCGCCGGCATCGGGGCAGCGACCCTCGCTCTCGCGGCCTGCAGTACCGGAGGTGCCGCAGCGCCGAAGGCGGCATCGGACGTCTCCGCCAAAGACAAGACCCTCACCTGGGCGAACTGGTCGTACTACCTCGACGAAGACGACGACGGCAAGTACCCGACGCTCATCGCCTTCGAGAAGAAGAGCGGAATCCAGGTCAAATACGACGTGGCCGTCGACGACAACAACACGTACTACGCCAAGGTCAAAGACCAGCTCGCCCTCGGGCAGGACATCGGTGCAGACACGGTCTGCCTCACCGACTGGATGGTCAGCCGGCTGATCGGCCTCGGCTACGTCCAGAAACTCGACCACGACAAGATCCCGAACATCTCGAACCTCACCTCCAACCTCCAGAACCCCGACTTCGACAAGGGGCGGGTCTATTCGCTGCCCTGGCAGAGCGGATTCGCCGGCCTCGCCTGGAACAAGGAGAAACTGCCGAACGGGCTCACCAACGTCTCTGAACTCTGGGACTCGGCGCTGAAGGGCAAGGTCGGCGTGCTCTCGGAGATGCGCGACACCATCGGGCTCATCATGATGGAGCAGGGCGTCGACATCGCGGGAAAGAGCTGGGGCGATGAGGAGTTCTCGAAGGCCGTCGACGAGTTCCGCAAGCACGTCAAGTCCGGCCAGATCCGCAACATCAAGGGCAACTCCTATGCGGACGACCTGAAGAGCGGCGATACCCTCGCCGCCATCGTCTGGTCCGGCGACGTGACCTCGATCAACGCCGAGGTCGGCGGCGACAAGTTCGGGTTCGCCATCCCCGACACCGGCGGCACCCTGTGGAGCGACAACTTCGTGGTGCCGATCGGCTCGCCGCGCAAGGCGAACGCCGAAGAACTCATGAACTACTACTACGAGCCGGAGGTCGCCGCCGCGGTCGCCGCGTACGTGAACTACATCACCCCGGTATCGGGTGCGAAGGAGGCGATGGCCGACGTCGATCCTGAACTGGTCGACAACCAGCTGATCTTCCCCGACCAGTCGACCCTCGACAAGGTGAAGATCTTCCGCACGCTCACC
>JBEVGK010000048.1:0-6338 GCA_040511795.1 Lacisediminihabitans sp.
GGCTCCCGTGACGAATCACGGGAGCCGAGGCATCCATTCCTGTTGTCGCTAGTGGTGGCCGTGGCCGCCGCTCTCGATCTCGTTGCGCGTCGGCGGCTCGATGCGGTCCTCGAAGAACCAGCGGGAGAGGCCCGCGCGCACCTTCTGCGCCGTCGAGATGCGACCGTGCGCATCCGGACGGATCATCAGCGGCGCGTAGTCCTCGAAGCTCACCAGGCGCCAGCGCTCGTAGTCGTCGAGCTGCTCGTGCACCTCGATGTACTCGCCGCCGGGCAGACGCACGATGCGACCGGACTCGAAGCCGTGGAGCGCGATCTCGCGATCCTTCTTCTGCAGAGCCAGACAGATGCGCTTGGTGACCTGGTAGGCGATGACCGGCCCGAGGAAGAGCAGCACCTGCAGGGTGTGGATGACGCCCTCGAGGCTGATCTTGAAGTGCGTCGCCATGAGGTCCGAGCTCGCCGCGGCCCAGAGCACCGCGTAGAAGGTGACGCCGGCGGCGCCGATGGCCGTGCGGGTCGGAGCGTTGCGCGGACGGTCGGCGATGTGGTGCTCGCGCTTGTCGCCGGTGATCCAAGCCTCGATGAACGGATAGAACGCGACGGCCGCGAGGAACAGCGGGAGAACCAGGATGACCACGATCATGTTGAACGACCAGGTGTGGTTCAGCCAGACGAACTCCCAGCCCGGCGGGATCAGGCGCAGCGCACCGTCGGCGAAGCCGATGTACCAGTCGGGCTGAGTACCTGCCGACACGGGGGACGGGTCATAGGGCCCGTAGGTCCAGATCGGGTTGATCGTGAAGAGCGAGGCGATCAGCACGATCACACCGAAGACGACGAAGAAGAATCCGCCGGCCTTCGCGGCGAAGGTCGGGAGGATCGGTACGCCGACCACGTTCTGCTCGGTGCGGCCGGGGCCGGCGAACTGGGTGTGCTTGTTGACGATCAGAAGCAGCAAGTGGATCCCCAGGGCAGCGACGAGGATCGCCGGAAGCAGCAGGATATGAACGGAATAGAACAGGGCGACCAGCTTGGTTCCGGGGAACTCCCCACCGAAGAGCAGGTAGGAGATCCAGGTGCCGACCACCGGGATGCCCTTGATCAGACCGTCGATGATGCGCAGACCGTTGCCGGAGAGCAGGTCGTCGGGGAGCGAGTAGCCCGTGAAGCCCTCGGCCATGGCCAGGATGAACAGAGTGAAGCCGATCACCCAGTTGATCTCGCGCGGCTTGCGGAACGCGCCCGTGAAGTACACGCGCAGCATGTGCAGGCCGATGGAGGCGATGAACAGCAGCGCTGCCCAGTGGTGGACCTGGCGGAAGAGCAGTCCGCCCCGCACATCGAAGGAGATGTTGAGCGACGACGCGTAGGCCGCCGACATCTCGATCCCCTTCAGTGGCACGTAGGAACCGTGGTACACGACCTCGGCCATCGACGGCTGGAAGAAGAAGGTCAGGAAGGTTCCCGAGAGCAGGATGACGACGAAGCTGTACAGCGCCACCTCACCGAGCATGAACGACCAGTGGTCGGGGAAGATCTTGCGACCCAGTTCCCTGACCGCCCCGGAGATGCTGGTGCGCTCGTCGATGTAGTTGGCCGCTGCGGCGGTGAAGCGTGCGCCGCGGTTATTCGCCGCGGCGACCGGCACCTCGGGCTGTGTTGCGGTTGAGACGGTCATGAACGCTCCCAGAAACTCGGGCCGACGGGCTCGTGGAAATCACTGCGTGCGACGAGGTAGCCCTCGCTGTCGACGGTGATGGGCAGCTGTGGCAGTGGCCGCGCGGCCGGTCCGAAGATGACCTCGCACTCGTTCGTCACGTCGAACGTGGACGAGTGGCACGGGCACAGCAGGTGGTGGGTCTGCTGCTCGTACAGTGCCACCGGGCAACCGACGTGCGTGCAGATCTTCGAATAGGCGACGATTCCGTCGTAGTTCCAGTTCTCGCGGCCCTGGGAGATGTTGAGGTCCTCGGGCTTCAGACGCATGAGGAGCACGGCAGCCTTCGCCTTCTGCTCCAGCATGTCCTCCTTCTCCAGCAGCCCTTCGGGGATGACGTGGAACGCCGAACCGAGGGTGACATCGGAGGCCTTGATCGGGGCGCCGCTGGGGTCGTGCGTCAGACGCGTGCCCTTCGCCCAGAGGGTGTGCTCGAGCGCCGGAACCGGATCGTGGTCCGGGGCGAGGCCGCGGAACAGCACGATTCCCGGCAGCGGGAAGGCGAGCAGGGCGCCGATGAGGCTATTGCGGATGAGCGAACGGCGTCCGAACCCCGACTCCTCGTTGCCCTCTTTGAAGATCTCGACGGCGCGTTCCCGCGTGGCCGTACGCTCGCTGACGAAGTGACGAGGCTCGCTGATCTCGTCGCCGCGCATGAGGTTCTTGGCCCAGTAGATCGCACCGATTCCGAGCGCGAGCAGGCCAAGGGCGATACCCAGGCCGAGGAACAGGTTGTTCATCCGCGTCGAGGCCGGGTCGCCCGGCACGATCGGGAACGCGGCATAGGCCGCGACCGCGAACACGCTGCCGATGATCGACACGTAGAACAGCGTGTACACGCGACGCTCCGCGGTCTTCGCCGCCTTCGGGTCGATGTCGGTGACGCGAAGCCGGTGCGGCGGGAGGCCCGGGTTCTGCACGGCGTCTGGCAGGATCACGGCCGTGCCGGCCGAGACCGTGGACGGACCGATCTTCTCGACGTCCGAGCCGGCAGCGGCGGTTGTGCCGCCGTCGTCGTGTGCCATTGGCTTCCCTTCGGTTGGTGCTGGTGCTTCTGAAGCAGTAGGTGCTGAAGTTGTGGGGTGGTGCTGTGCTGCGGGTACTAGCTCGCCTTGGCGGCGATCCAGATGGTGACGCCGACGACCGCGCCGAGTCCGAAGATCCAGATGAACAGACCCTCGGCCACCGGGCCCAGGTTTCCGAGCTCGAAGCCACCGGGCGACGGGTTCTTGTCCAGGTACTTCAGGTAGCTGATGATGTCGGCCTTCTGGGCGGGCGTGATGTTCTTGTCATTGAACACCGGCATGTTCTGCGGGCCGGTGACCATCGCTTCGTAGATGTGCTCACCGGTGACGCCCGTGAGCGCGGGCGCGAACTTGCCCTGGGTGAGTGCACCGCCCGCGCCGGCCACGTTGTGGCACATGGCGCAGTTGATGCGGAACAGCTCGGCGCCCGTTGAGGCATCGCCCTTGCCCGAGGTGTACTTCGACGACGGGATACCGGGCCCGGGGGCGAGGCTCGCGATGTAGTCGGCCAGAGCGGTCGTCTGCTCCGCCGTGAACTGCACCGGCTTCTGCTCGGCCTGAGGACCCTGGTTGGCGAGCGGCATGCGCCCCGTGCCGACCTGGAAGCTGACCGCGGCCGCACCGACGCCGTACAGGCTCGGCCCGACGCTGGCGACACCCTGGGCGCTGAGACCGTGGCAGGTGGCGCAGTTGGAGGCGAAGAGCTTCTTTCCCTCTTCGATGCTCGCCTGCTTCGACACGGCCGACGCCTGCTGGGTCTCCGCACTGGCGGTACCGGTGAACAGCGCGTACGCACCGCCCGTCGAGACGAGCCCGATCACGATGAGCGCGACCGTAGCGAGCGGATGACGGCGGCCTTTCGACCGGGTGCGAGAAGTCGCTGTGCTGGAATTCGCCATGCTGTGGTGCGTCCTTGGAGTTAGAAGACCGGAGTATTCAGGATGTGGGTGCCGACTATTTCAAGATGTAGATGACGAGGAACAGGCCGATCCACACGACATCGACGAAGTGCCAGTAGTACGACACGACGATGGTGGAGGTCGCTTCCTTGTGACCGAAGTTCTTGACGGCGTACGCGCGGCCGATGATCAGCAGCATGGCGATCAGGCCGCCGGTCACGTGCAAGGCGTGGAATCCGGTCGTGAGGTAGAACGCCGAGCCGTAGGAGTTGGACTGCAGCGTGATGCCCTCGCTGACCAGGTTGGCGTACTCGAAGACCTGACCGGTGACGAAGATGGCGCCGAGCACGTAGGTGGCGAAGAACCACTCGACCATGCCCCAGTGCGCGGGGTTCCAGCTCGTGCGCTTCTTCTGCAGACGCTCCGCGGCGAACACACCGAACTGCGCGGTGAACGACGACGACACCAGGATCAGGGTGTTCACAAGCGCGTATGGCACGTTGAGTCCGGCGGCCTCCGCGTTCCACAATCCGGGCGACGTCGAGCGGAGCGTGAAGTAGATCGCGAACAGCCCGGCGAAGAACATGACTTCGCTTCCGAGCCAGACGATGGTTCCGACCGCGACAACGCTCGGTCGGTTGACGACAGGGGCCCCTACGGAGGCGGAGACAGAGGTGCTGGTCACTCGTCCATTATGGCCGATTTCGCTCGCTCTGTTTCGCATCGGCCCGCCCGGATCAGCCAAATCAGTAGGATCGCAAGCATGGTTTCCGACCCCACCTGGCCCTCATTGCTCAGCGCGCTCCTAGGCGGCGAGGACCTTTCGATCAGCGAAGCCTCATGGGCCATGCAGCAAGTGATGGCGGGCGAGGCGACTCCCGCGCAACTCTCCGGATTTCTGATCGCCCTGAGGGCCAAGGGGGAGACCGTCGACGAGATCGTCGGGTTCCGCGACGCGATCCTCGAATACTCGCTGCCGCTCCGGGTGGATCCGATGGCCCTCGACATCGTCGGCACAGGCGGGGACAGGTTCGGCACGGTGAACGTGTCGACCATGGCGAGTGTCGTGGCCGCGGCATCCGGTGTTCCCATCATCAAACACGGCAACAAGGCAGCCAGCTCCGCCTCTGGCTCGTCGGACGTGCTCGGCGCGCTCGGCGTCGATCTGGATCTGCCGCCCGAGCGTGTCGCCCAGGTGCTGACGGAGACCGGCATCACGTTCGCGTATGCGGCGATGTTCCATCCCGGGTTCCGTCACGCCGGCGCGGTGCGGTCGGAACTCGGCATCCCCACCGTCTTCAACTTCCTCGGCCCGCTGTGCAACCCGGCCCGCTGCGAGGCGAACGCGGTCGGCGTCGCGCACCTCGACAAGGTGCCGCTCATCGTCGGCGTGTTCCGTACCCGTGGGGCCACGGCGCTGGTGTTCCGTGGGGATGACGGCCTGGATGAGCTCACCACGACCGGACACAGTCACATCTGGGAGGTCTCCCGAGGCTCCGTGACCGAGCACGACCTCGACCCGCTCGAGCTCGGCATCCCGCGCGCGAAGATCGCCGATCTGCTCGGCGGAGACGCGGTGCACAATGCCGCGGTCGCGCGAGCCGTGCTCGGCGGCGAGCATGGTCCGGTCAGGGACATCGTGCTGCTGAATGCCGCTGCCGGGCTGGTTTCCTTCGATCTGGCGAAAGACCCGGCCCAGCTGCAGGTACCGATCCTCAGCCGCTTCCGCGACAAGGTGGCCATCGCGGCGGAGGTCATCGACTCCGGCGCTGCGGCCGCCAAGCTCGATCAGTGGGTCGCCGCGACGAACGCATAGCGCGACGGACGCACAGCGCCACGAACGAATAGGGGGCGCCGTGGGTGTCGATGCGACCTCGCTCGGGCGCTCCTCACCCGGCATCGGTGTCGTCGTCGACCCAATCCAGGGTCTTGCTCACGGCCTTCTTCCACAGTCGAATGCGGCGCTCGCGCTCTGCCTCGCCCATCGTCGGCTCCCAGCGCTCGCCCTCGAGCCAGTTTGCGCGCAGCTCGTCGAGGTCCGCCCAGAAGCCGACCGCGAGCCCGGCGGCATAGGCCGCACCGAGGGCCGTCGTCTCGGCGACGACCGGACGGATGACCGGCAGCCCCAGAATGTCCGCCTGGAATTGCATGAGCGTGCCGTTCGCCGTCATCCCGCCGTCGACCTTGAGCTCGGTGAGGTCGAGACCGGTGTCGGCGATGACGGCGTCCAGTACCTCGCGGGTCTGAAACGCGGTGGCCTCCAGCGCGGCGCGAGCGAGGTGCGCGCGGTTCGCGAACCGGGTCAGTCCGAGGATCGCGCCCCGGGCATCCGCTCTCCAGTACGGCGCGAACAGTCCGGAGAAGGCGGGAACGAAATAGACGCCGCCGTTGTCGTCGACACTGCAGGCGAGCGTCTCGATCTCCGCCGCCGAACTGACGATGCCCAGGTTGTCGCGCAACCACTGCACCAATGACCCCGTGACGGCGATCGAGCCCTCGAGTGCATAGCGGGCGGGAGCGTCACCCAGACGGTAGGCGACGGTGGTGATGAGACCGTGGGTCGACTGGACGATCTCCTCGCCCGTATTGACGATCAGGAAGTTGCCGGTGCCGTAGGTGTTCTTCGTCTCGCCGGAGTCGAAGGCGGCCTGACCGAACGTCGCCGCCTGTTGATCGCCGAGAATTCCGGCGACCG
>JBEVGK010000049.1:0-4996 GCA_040511795.1 Lacisediminihabitans sp.
CGGCGTCGGCGAAGACCTCTCCATCCGCGAACTCGCCACCCTCGTCGCCGAAACAATCGGTTTCGACGGTGCCCTGATCCAAGATCCCGGAAAGCCCGACGGCACCCCCCAAAAACTGCTCGACGTCTCACGACTCAACAACCTGGGCTGGACCGCCCACATCGGCCTCCGCGAGGGCATCGCCCGAACCTACAACTGGTACCTCGACCACATCGACGGCGTCCGCGCCAAATAGAGCAGATCGAAGCGAGCGTTAGCCCGCCACGAGCTGCCGCGCGCCCGCCTCGAACTCCTCAACATCCCCGGTCTGGCCCACGCGGTACGCCCGCCGACCGAACACCCACTGGTAGACGAGGAAGGCGGCGAGCGCGACCGTGCCGATGCCGATCTTGATCGGCCAGGGCCAGGGCTGCTTGGTGACGAAGCCCTCGATGATTCCGGAGACGAGCAATGCCGCGATCAACCCGATCGCGACGGTGAACAGCGACCGCCCGGCCTCGGCGAGCGCCGTCGCGCGGGTGCGCGCGCCCGGCGCGATCCACGACCAGAAGATCGCGATGCCGGCCGCCCCACCCGTGAAGACCGAGTACAGCTCGAGCTGCCCGTGCGGGGCGATGTAGAGGAAGAACGTATCGAGGTTTCCCTGCGACCCGAGCAGTGCGGCGGAGAGCCCGAGGTTCTGCGCGTTCTGGAACAGCAGGTACGGCGCGTAGACCCCGACGATGCCGAAGGCGACGCACTGCGCCGTGATCCAGGCGTTGTTGGTCCAGACCTGGCTGGCGAACGACGGTGACGGCCGGTTCGAGTAGTAGTCGACGAACTCCTTGACGTAGTCGGAGCGGTCGGCCGTGCTGCCGACGGCCGCGAGCACGCCAGGGGTGTTCAGGGCCCACAGCGCGTACAGCAGCGCGATGATCGTCGTGCCCGCGGCGACCGCAAGGGTGAGCCAGCGGATGCGGTACAGCGCCGCAGGCAGCTGCGCGCCGACGAAGCCGGAGAGCTGGCTGGTGACGTTTCGTCCGGCACCGGTGAAGCGCATCCGTGCCCGCGAGAGGGAGAGCGACAGCCGGTCGCCCTGTACGGTCTGGCCGAGACTGGTCTTGATCGCCGAGAGCTCGGTCGCCCCGGACTGGTACAGCTCGATCAGTTCGTCGGACTGGGCGCCGTCGAATCTGCGGCCGCGGCCGAGGCGGGCAAGCCGGTCCCACTCAGCGCGGTGGGCGGCGGAGTAGGCGTCGAGGTCCATCTGCTTGAATACTACGCATGGCCGAGTCCCGCGCGACGGCGGAATGGATCGACGATTCCGAACAGATGACCGGGGAGGCCGTCGCCCTCGACCTGCGTCCCACCGGCTTCGTGCTGCGCGGCGCCGGGGCCGCGATCGACTTCCTCGTCAGTGGGGCGGCCCTCGTGCTGTTGCTCCTGGCGATCAACTCGGAGTTCGTCTCCCGCCTGATCGACGCGGGAACCGGCCCGGCAGCAACGGTCGCCGCGGTCGTGTTCTGCCTGGTCGTCATCCCGACCGCGGTCGAGTTGGCCACCCGCGGCAAGTCGCTCGGACGCCTGGCGGTCGGGGCGCGCATCGTGCGGGATGACGGCGGCAGCATCGGATTCCGCCATGCCTTCGTGCGCGCCCTGACCGGCGTGCTCGAACTGTTCTTCACCCTCGGCGGCATCGCGGCGGTCGTCGCGCTGCTCGCTCCACGCTCCAAGCGGCTGGGCGACCTGCTCGCCGGCACCTACAGCCAGAACGAGCGCGTGCCCCGGGTGGTCGAGAATCCGGCAACGATGCCGCCAGCCTTGGCCGGGTGGGCCGCAACCGCCGACGTCGGACGGATGCCCGAGGGCCTCGCCCGTCGCATCGCCCAGTTTCTGGGGCAGGCACCCCGGTTGGTTCCTGCCGCCCGCCAGCGCCTGGGCGCTGAGCTGACCACCGAGGTCGCCCGCTACGTCTCGACGGTTCCCTCCGCCGACCCGGAGGTGTTCCTCACCGCGGTCACCGTTGCCCGTCGCGAGCGCGAGGCTGCGGCCCTCAGCCTGGAGCGCGAGCGTCTGGACAGCGTGCGACCCGTGCTCGATGCCCTGCCGCACGCGTTCCCCGAGCGCGGCTGACCGGCCCGACCCGGTCTAGTCGCTCCAGTACGGATCGGTCAGCAGACGACTGCCCCAGCGCTGGCGGAGCGCCGCGATCTCCGACGGGGCGACGGCAGCGTCGCGCGTCTTCGATTCGAAGTGGTAGAGCCGGGCATCCGGGGTCCAGACGACGGATGCCCCCGTCGACCGCACCTTGAGCGAGAGGTCGACGTCGTTGTAGTTGCTGGCGAAGACCGACGAGAGACCTCCGATGCGCCGGAACAGGTCCGCGGTGAGCAGCGCGCACGCTGCCGTCACGCCGGACACCTCGCGGGTGACGCGCATCGACCCGAGGCGGTCGTCTCGGTTCACCGACCAGCCCAGGGCGATGTGTCCGGCCCAGCTGTCGCGATAGAGGTGACCGCCGTGTTGCACCGTTCCGTCCTCGAACAGCAGCAGAGCGCCGACCATGCCGACGCCGGGCTGCTGCGCCAGCCCGAGCATGGTCTCGATCCAGTCGGGACTCACGGGGTCGACGTCGTCGTTGAGCAGCAGCAGGTACTCGCCCGACGCGAACGCAGCGCCGCGGTTGACCTTGGCGGAGAAGTTGAAGGTGTCACTCCACCGGATGAGGCGCAGCTGATCGCCACCAACGGCGACCAGCTCGTCGATCACCGCCTGCGGGGTCTCGTCGTCCGCGACGACGAGCAGCTCGAACGCACGGTAGCTGGAGCGCTCGACGATCGCCCGCACCGCCTCGACGACGAGGACGCGATCAGTACCGTCGATGGTCGCGGCGCCGCCACGCGTCGGGATGATGACGGATACCAGCGGCTCACCCTGCACCGGATAGCGCACGCGCCGGGTGCCGTCGGTACGTCGCTCGGGCACCCCCGAGGGCGGATCGGCGGGCTCGGCCGCCACTGTCGCCGTCGTCGTGCTGCTCAGCACCCGCGGCACGTGTACGACCTCGGTCAGCAGTGACGGGTCGAGGTCGAGCGCAGCGCGCAGATACACGCGGAGTGGGCCGAGGTAGTCCTGTTCCCGTAGGCGCAGCGGCGAGAAGGCCGGTCGTCGAATGAGCTCGCCGCCCTCGCGACTGTCGGCGTAGAGCAGCTGACTGGGAAACCGTGCGAGGACCGCCGTGATCTCCTCCAGCGCGCTCGGCTCGAGGCTCGCGCCGTTCTGGAGCAGGACGGCATAGTCGTCGAGACCCTCGTGCGCGACCTCGTGGAATCCGGGGATCACCGCGCGCGCGCCCGCACGACGAATCGTTGCGCCACCCGCAGGGGTGCCGTCGCCGCACGCCCCAGACGCCAGGCGAGCGACCCCTGCATCTCGATCAATCGCTGCTCGGTGCGCAGGCGCTCCGACGGGGTCAGGGAGTTCTGCGCCGACAGCTCCGCGAGCTGTGCCTCGAGGCCGAAGACGCGATCCACCAGTGCGAGCTGGCGTTCCCGGGCGGCGAGTTCGTCCGCCGGTAGCGTGCTCTCCGGGCCGACCCAGGCGCCGTTCTTGTCGTCGCTCACAGTGGTTCGATCTCCTCGTTCAGTGACGCCACCACTGTAGCGCCGCGCCGATGCTCAGGTGCTGTGCTCGATAATGGCGTGTGACCGAAACGCACGCGAACCAGCCGTCGACCGTGATCGCCGTCGTCCCCACCTTTGCTCCGGATGTCGACGTGCTCGATCGGCTCCGCTCGCTGTCGGAGCAGGTCGACGCCGTCATCGTGGTCGACGACGGCAGCCCGGAGCGGGCATCCGTCGTGCTCGACCTCATCGAGCAGTCGGGCTTCGAGTTGATTCGTTCGACGACCAACTCCGGCATCGCCGCGGCGCTGAACACCGGCACCCGTCTCGCCCTCGCGCGCGGCGCCGCGTTCGTGCTCACCGTCGACCAGGATTCGCTCCTGCCTGCGGGATACGTCGACGATTGCCTTCACGCATTCTCGCTGGCGCAGCCGGAGACGAAGGTCGGGGTCGTGTGCTCCGACCGGATCAACGGGCAGCCGTCGATTCCGGGGTCGTACACCGTGGAGGGGCTGGGCGTAGTGCGGGAGGCGATCCAGTCGGGCTTCCTCATCCGGCGCGAATGCCTGGAGCAGTGCGGGCTCTTCGACGCTCGACTGTTCATCGACGATGTCGACACCGAATTCTGCTTGCGGATCGCGCGCTACGGCTGGCTCACCGTCGTCGGCCCGGGAACGGACATCACACACTCGCTGGGTGAGCAGGCACTCACTCGACCGTTCGGAATTCAGCGTTATAGGGACGGTGAGCCCGCGACGTATCAGTATCACCGGCCGTTCCGCCGCTACTTCATCCTTCGCAACAACATGGATCTCTACCTTCGCTACGTCCGCACGTCGCCACGCTGGGTCGCCTCGTCGATGCGAAGGGAGCTGACTCCCACGGTGAAAACCATTGTCTCCGGCCCGTATCGCGCCCGACACCTCCTTGCGGCGGTGACGGGGCTCGCCCACGGGCTCGCGCGGCGGCGCGGGCCTCTCTCCCCCGGGCTGGCGCGAGCGCTTACCCCGAAGCGCTGACGCGGTAATCGAGCGCCGCCTCGATGACCCGGCTCACCGCGTCCTCGGCCATCCCGGCCCACAGCGGCAAACGGACCAGCCGGCGGGAGAAGTCCTCGCTGCGGTCGAGCGGGTGCAGGGTGCGCCCGTAGCGCAGCCCCGCCGGGCTCGAGTCAAGTGGCACATAGTGGAATGCCGCTTGGACCCCGCGCGTCCGCAGGTGGGCGATGAATCTGGTCTGCTCCGTCCAGGTCGGCATGAGCAGGTAGAACAGGTGCGACGCGTGGATGCCGCCGGGCGGGGTCATCTCACCGATGCCGTTGTCGGCGGCCCAGGTCGCCAGCTCGGCCCAGTAGCGGTCCCACACCGCCGTCCGTAGCCGCTGGATCTCGCCGA
>JBEVGK010000050.1:0-11336 GCA_040511795.1 Lacisediminihabitans sp.
GCCCGGCATCGCGGCCGACATGGAGGGCGGTCGTGGCGCGCTCGTGCGTGCTGGCCTCGCCTCTGTCGGCGCCCTCTACTAGCTGCCGCCGGTCGAGTTGCGCCCGCGCGCGCGGGCACTACTCAACCAACGCCTAGCGCTTCGGCGTCACGAACAGCCCGGCCGCGGCATCCGCGCTGGACTGCTCCTTCAGCTTGAAGTGCTGCTTCTTGCCGGTGGCGGTATACGGCAGCTCGTCGACGAAGGCGTATCGCCGCGGACGCTTGAAGTCGGCGAGCTCGGGGCTCGCCAGCGCGAACGCGTCGATGTCGTGGGCCGCCGCCTCCCGATCGGTGAGCGCGCCCGGCTTGGCCTTCACGTAGGCGACGACCAGCTCGCCCCATTCCTGGTCGGGCATCCCGACGACGATGCTGTCGGCGACCCCGGGCACCTGCGCGAGCACCGCCTCGACCTGCACCGGGTGCACGTTCTCTCCGCCGGAGATGATCATGTCGTCCTTGCGACCGACGATCGTGATCATCTCGTCGTCCGTCCAGGTGGCGAGGTCGCCGGCGTAGAGCCAGCCGTCGTGGAACTTCTTCGCCTGCTCCTCCGGGTTGTTGCGATAGGCCCCGCCGCCCTTGACCGAGCGCACGATCACCTCGCCGATCTCGGTGCCGTTCTTCGCGACGATGTCGCCGGGATCGGCCACACGATCGGCGTAGACCTTCACCACGGCGACGTCGTCATCGATATTGCCGCGCCCCGCCGCGCCAGCGGCCGAGGTCAGTTCCTCGGGGCGGAGGAACGTGTTCCAGAAGGCTTCGGTGGTGCCGTACCCATTGGCGATCCTGGGGCTGAGCACGCGCTGGTAGCGCAGGGCGGCGGCCTTCTCGAACGGCGCTCCCATGGTGACGATCCCCTTGAGGCTCGAGAGGTCGCGGGGAGCGGCCTCCTGACTCTCGGCGAGGCGCTCGAGGTTGGTCGGGGCACCGATCACGTAGTTCAACCGGTACTCCTCGACCAGGTCGAGCACGCGTTCGGGGTCGAATTGCGGCAGAGCGACGACCGATCCGCCGACATAGAACATGCTGTTCGGGCCGGCGCAGTACGTGCCACCCCGGTGGAACCACGGCGACATGTTCATCGTGCGGTCGCCGGGAACCAGCGACATGTGCATGATCACGTCGTGGGCGGTCAGGGTCTCGTTGAGACTCGAGAGCGGAACCGCTTTCGGCATACCGGTCGTGCCGGACGTATACAGACGCGTCGTCTCGTCCCAGACCGTTGCGTCATCGGGTGCGGTGAAGCTCGGGGCGTCCGGGTCGAGAAGGTCCTCGAAGCGCAGTGAGCCCGGCACGGGATCGCCGTCGCCCACCGCGACGAGCACTGCCGGAATGTGATCGGAGAGCTCCAGCGCACGGGCCGCGTTCGCTGCATCCGCCGCCTCGTAGAAGAAGACGACCGGCGTGGAGTCGTTCAGGATGTACGCGGTCTCGGCCGGCGCCAACCGGAAGTTCATCGGCGACGAGACGGCGCGCAGGCCCTGGGTAGCGATGTACAGGAACGCGAATTCGGGCCGGTTCATCAGCTGATAGGCGACGACATCGCCCACCCCGACCCCATGCGCGGCAAGGCCGCCGGCGAGCTGCCCGGCGACGCTGCCGACCTGTTCGTATGACCAGGTCTGCCCGGTCACCGAGTCGGTGATCGCGAGGCGTGCGGCATAGCGATGGATGTTGCGCTCGATGCCCGAGGCGTAGGTGAAGTGATGTTCGAAGACATCGCGAAGGGCGGACGGGTCGTAGTCGCTGTTCTGAGACAGGGCTGACGCGATGGTGTCGGTCATCGCTCCACAATAATCCGCGGATGCGACGGCACAACCGTCGAACGCAGAACAGCGCGGCCGTTCGTCAGCCCCGCGGTCGCGCTCACCACCGCGCGGACAACAAACGACCGCGCTGATAACTGCTGAGTGCTCGCTAGCCGCGGGCGCGGGTGCGGCCGCCGGCCGGACGCGCGCTCTGGGTCTGGCCGGATGCGGTGCTGTAGTAGGAGCGGGATCCGCCGGTGCTGGCGGTGCGCTGGCCGCCGGTGCGCGACGAACCTGCGCCCTGCTTGGGAGCAGCGGATGTCGCCCCACCGTCACGCAGAGCACGCTTGCGCTGAGCGTTCGCGCCCTGCGAGCGTCCCTGGCCGGCCGAACGACCGCCCTGGCTCTGGCGCTGACGCGGCGCGCCCTGCGGCTGAACCGCGGCGCGGGGGGCCGGCTTCACGTACGCGGCGACCTCGCCCACCAGTGCGGTGACGGCGGGGGAGTCCGCGGTGACCTGCTGCGGGGTGACGGTGATGTCGGCCTTGCGCAGCAGAGCCGCGGTGTCCTTGCGCTGCGTCGGCAGCACGAGGGTGACGACCTCGCCCTCCTTGCCCGCACGGGCCGTGCGGCCGGAGCGGTGCAGGTACGCCTTGTGCTCGGCCGGCGGGTCGACATGGATCACGAGCTCGATGTCATCGACGTGAACGCCGCGGGCCGCGACATCCGTCGCCACCAGCACGCGCACGTCACCGGCAGAGAACGCGGCCAGGTTGCGGTCGCGCTGCACCTGCGAGAGGTTGCCGTGCAGATCGACGGCGGGGATGCCCGAGTCGGTCAGCTGCTTGGCCAGCTTCTTGGCGTGGTGCTTGGTGCGCATGAACAGAACGCGGCGGCCGGTGCCGGACGCCAGCTTCTCGACGAGCAGCTTCTTGCTCTCGACCGACTCGGTCTCGAACACGTGATGGGTCATCGCGGCGACGGGGGAGTTGGCCTCGTCGACGGAGTGCAGCACCTCGTTGTGGAGGTACTTGCGAACGAGCTTGTCCACGCCGTTGTCGAGGGTGGCGCTGAACAGCATGCGCTGTCCGCTCTGCGGGGTCTTGTCCATGATGCGGGTGACGACCGGCAGGAATCCGAGGTCGGCCATGTGGTCGGCCTCGTCGAGGATCGAGATCTCGACCGCGTCGAGCGAGACGAAGCCCTGCTTCATGAGGTCTTCGAGGCGTCCGGGGCAGGCGACGACGATGTCGACACCGGCCTTGAGCGCGGCGACCTGGCGCTGCTGCGAGACGCCGCCGAAGATGGTCGTGACCTTCATGCCGTAGGCCTCGGCCAGCGGCTCGATCACGGCGGTGATCTGGGTGGCGAGCTCGCGGGTCGGGGCGAGCACGAGTCCGAGCGGGCGGCCCGGACGGCGCTTGCCACCGGCGAGGGAGCCGCCGAGGCGGGCGACCATGGGAATGGCGAATGCGAGGGTCTTGCCCGAGCCCGTCTTCCCACGGCCGAGGACGTCGCGGCCGGAGAGGGTGTCGGGAAGGGTGTCGACCTGGATCGGGAATGCCGTCTCTTTGCCCTGCGTGGCGAGCACGGAGACGATCTGCTGGGGCACGCCGAGCGCGCCGAATGTGGTGGTGTTTTCTGACATGGGTGTGGTGCTTTCGCATCGGTCCGCACGACGACGTATGCGCCTGAACGGGAGTTGGCGAGAGCGGCGGTGGCCGCAATCGATCGCCGGAGAAAGTGTCTACAACCGCTTCTGCACTTCAGTGCTGGCGGGAGAAGAGTAAGCGTTCAACGACGCAGGGAGATCGTCATGATCTCGCAAGTGAGTCCAGTCTAGCAGGGTCAGTGATATCTCTCGCCGACCGGGATCTCCACCGACACCGTATTCCCGGCCTGGGCGAGCGGGCAGGCCCATTCCGGGTCGTAGGCGCACGAGGGGTTGTAGGCGAAGTTGAAGTCGAGCACGAGAGATGTCGAGCCCGCTCCTTGGCCGAGGTCGGCGCCCTTGATGGTGTCGATCAGGTAGCGGCCGCCGCCGTAGGTGCCGCCGGGTCTGCCGGCGAGCGCATCCTTGATCGGCACGAAGATGCCGCCGCCGTAGCTGCCGAGCTTCCAGACGTCGAGCGTGCCGACGCCGGGTACAGCGGCGATGCCGATGCGCTCGAACGGGACGATCCCGTCGGTGCCGGTCTCGACATCCATCCGCTTCGGCTCGGCCTCGACCACGTCGACGGTGAAGCGCCACGCGGGGTCGTATGGCTCGATCGGCAGGCCGGTGAAGCCGGCGCGGTCCTCGGGCAGCAGCGGGGTCGACGGATGCTCGGCGAACAGCTCGTCGCGCCCGCGTCGCCAGAGCTCGTGGCCGGCGTCGACATCGACGGATGCCCGCACCTCGGCGTACAGCGCGAACACCCGGCGCCGCCAGTCGGCGACCTCGAAGGCGCTCACACGGAAGTCCCCTCGGTGCGCCAGGTCGGGGCGAGTCGACGCAGCTGCACGCCACGCCACTGCCAGAACGCCCAGTAGAACAGCCAGAGCGGCAGGGTGAGTGCGCCGGCGGAGACCTCGAGCTGATCGCGATAGAGGGTGCGCGTACCGAGCGGAGCGACCGCCATGCTGTGCCGCCAGTGGGTGACGACCGCCAGCGCACCGCTCACGCCCCCGCCGTCATCGCGCACGATGCGCACATCGCCCGCGTCGAGAAAATCGGGGAGTTCGTGGAGCGACAGCCGGATGTCCTGCTCGCCGAGCGGGACCAGTCCGAAGGCCTTCACCCGCACCCGGTACTCGCCCTCCTGCCAGAGCTCGGGGAAGCCTCCCGGTTCCGCGGTGAACGTGGTGAACGGTGCGGAGACTGCGCGGAACACCGCAGGGTCGCGGAGCGCGCGCCACGCGGCATCGGGTGTGCAGTCGAGGACCGTCTTGAGCAGTACGCGCATGACCCCATTGTCCGCTCGGTCACCAAACCTGCCGGTACCCTCGAATCCGTGACATTCGGTCAGAGTCAGTACCAGGTCCGGTTCGAGTGGGGCGTGCGCGGCGCCGAGGCGATCGGTCACGACGCCGACGCGCTCGTGTGGGTGGACGTGCTCGGGGTGTCCTCGCCACCCGACGTCGCCATCCCGGTCGTATCCGCCGGCCTACGCAACCGTCGTGCCGTGGCCGAGTGGGTGCTCGCGCAGCAGGGCGACAAGGGCGAGCGCTTCATGGTCGCGATCGTCGCCGCCGGCGAGACGTGGGCGGACGGATCCTCGCGCTTCGCGGTGGAGGACCTGCTCGCAGCCGGCGCCGTGATCGACGCGCTCGCCGACCTGGGGATCGACTACTGCTCGCCCGAGGCGGCAGCCGCATCCGCCGCCTTCACCGGGCTGCGCAACGCGACCGGCCACCTGATCGGCGCCTCCTCGAGCGGCCGCTCCCTCGCGGCGGACGGTCGCCGCGCCGAGATCGATCACGCGATCGAATTGGATGTCGACCCGGCCGTACGGGAATCCGCGGGCCGAGCGTAGCGTTGCGATCATGGCGAGCGATGAGCTTGCAGGAGATGTGAGGAGCACACCATGAAGGCAGTCATCGACGGAAACGTCATCGCAGAAGCCCCCAAGGAAGACCTGATCAAGATCGAGGGCAACTGGTACTTCCCGCCGGCCAGCGTGAACAAAGAGTTCCTGGTCGAGAGCGCCACCCCGTACACCTGCCCGTGGAAGGGCGAGTGCCAGTACTTCTCCGTGAAGAACGGCGACGCAGTTCTGCAGGACCGCGCCTGGAGCTACCCGCACCCCTACGAGACCGCCTTCGCCCGCACCGAGGGCAAGGACTTCAGCGATTACGTGGCCTTCTGGAAAGAGGTCCAGGTCACCGAGTAGTCGGGCCGCCGTTCCGCGCCCGGTGCGCCCGCACCTTCGAGCGGTTGCCGCAGCGCTGCATCGAGCACCAGCGTCGGGTGTTCGAGCGCGACTCGTCGTAGAACACGAGCGCGCAGTCATCCGCCGCACACTCGCGCAACCGGCCGCCGGCGTTGTCGGTGAACAGGGTGACGGCGTCGCGGGCGATGGTCGAGAGAGCCTGGCCGGGGCGCACGGCCGAGCGTCCGGCCTGGCGGTTGCCGCCGACGAGCGCGGGCGGGATGTTCGGGGTCGCCGCGAAGAGATTCAGGGTGTCGACGTCATCCGGTTGCGGTTCGCGCTCGTGGCTGAGTGCCAGCGCGATGTTGGCGATGGAGCGCCGCAGGGCCTTCGCATCGATGAGGTCGCCGGCCGTCGCGCTCGGGTCGACGCGAGGGTACCGTGCGGCCAGCCACGCACCGAGCTGTGCCGGTTCGTGCAGATCCTCCCAGGCGGGGTTGTCGCCCATCGCGCCGGTGTAGGCGAAGTCGAGGGACACCGCTCCGGAGTCGAACCACCACTGCGCGCCCTCGCTGGAGACGAACCATTGACCGGTATTCACGGTAACCATTATGTTCGGTTACCACCGTCGGCCAGACGTGGTAATGGGACGAGGAGGTCCACCGTGAAAGTCCAGGTCGCCTTCGATTCGGCCGATCCCAACACCCTCGCCGACTTCTGGGTCGAGGTGCTCGGCTACGTGGTCGAAGACAACACCGCGTTCGTCGACCAGCTGGTCGCAGACGGGCGGATGCCGGCATCCGACCGCGGCGTCATCGACGGTTTCTCGCGCTTTCGTGAGGTCGCGGCGATCGTCGACCCGACGGGGGAGGGCCCGCGCTTCTTCTTCCAGCTCGTGCCGGAGGGCAAGACGGCGAAGAACAGGGTGCACGTCGACGTGTCCACCCCCGAGGAGAAGAAGCAGGCCGAGGTCGAGCGGCTCACCGCGCTCGGCGCGCGCCTTCTCTGGGTGACCTCCGACCGGGGTCCCACCACCTATACGATGCAGGATCCCGAGGGCAACGAGTTCTGCCTGCACTGACCGGTGCCCGCTCAGCCGGCGGTCTTGCCCCGCATGTCGATCGCAATCTCGGTCGCGTCGAGGTTGGCCAACTCACCGGCGAGCAGATCCGCGTCGAAGGTGCCGTGATCGCGGGCGTCGAGCAGCTCGGCGCGCTGCGCTGCGATCACGTCGAGCCGGTGCTTCTTGGCGACGGTGAAGTCGGCGGGGGTCGGTGGTCCGTCGTGCTGGGGCGGCTGCGGAATGGACTCCGCGCTCGACCGCAGCAACTGCATGAGCCTGACGTGCTCTTCCGATCGCACCGCGGCGGCCTCCACATCGTCACTCTTCGGCGTGATCCAGCGCAGGAGCGGTCCTATCGTTCCGCCCTGGATGAGCAGTGACAGCGCTGCCACCGCAAAGGCGATCAGCACGATCACCGAGCGCTGCGGGGTGTCGTCGGGCAGCGTCTGGGCGGCGGCGACGGTGACGGCCCCGCGCATTCCGGCCCACACCACGACGGTGCCGTCGCGCCAGCCGAGCGGCTGCCGAAGGAAGTAGTCGATATCGGCGATCGCCTGGGTGACCCGGAAGGCGAAGCGGCTGAGATCTCGATCCGAGACTCGCTTGCGGGACGTGAACTCGCCGTACGCCTCCTTCGTGCCCTCGGGGGTGTCGAGTTTCTGCTGTACCCCCTGCATTCGTTCGCGCATCTGCGCCGTGCGTGCGCCCCGCCGCGACAGGATGCCGAGCAACGGCGCAACGTACGCCGCGCGCACCACGATCGTGAGCAGCAGGGCGCCGACCGCGATGAGCACCGCAAGCCAGACCCCGCCGTGGTCCTTCTCCACGTTCAGCACGATCGACCGGATCTGCACGCCCATGGTGAGGAAGACGGCTCCCTCGAGCACGAGCTCGACGGTGCGCCAGTTCTGCGAGTCCGACAGCCGGTTCTGCGCCGACAGCTGCCGCGGCGCCAGGATGCCGGTGATCAGCCCCGCGACCACGGCAGCCACCAGCCCGGACGCACCGAGCAATGTCGCCGGAACGGAGGCGAGAAACGGCACGGCAAACGAGATGACGGTGTTGGCGGTCGGATCGGTGATGCGCTTCCGCACCACCAGATTGAGCCATCCCACCAGCCAGCCGATCAGGGCGGCGACCGCAACCGAGTACGCGAAGCTGCCGACGGCGCCCCAGAAGGAGAAGGATGCCGCAGCCGCGACGATCGCGGTACGCAACAGCACGAGGGCGGTCGCGTCGTTGAGCAGGCTCTCCCCGTCGAGCATGGCGACGACCCGTGTGGAGACCGGCATCTGTTTGATGATCGAGGTGGCCACGGCATCCGTCGGGCTCACGATGGCGCCGAGGGCGACGCCCCAGGCGAAACCCAGGTCGGGGATGACCAGCATGAAGAACACGCCGAGGATGAGGGCGCTCGCCACGACGAGCACCACCGACAGGCCGCCGATCGCGCCGAACTCGCGGCGGAAGTTCATCGTCGGCATCGACACCGCCGAGGAGTAGAGCAGCGGCGGGAGAATGCCCTCGAGAATCCATTCCGGGTCGATGTGGGTCGAGCCGAAGATCGGTAGGAAGCTGACCCCCACACCGATCGCGACCAGCACCAGGGGTGACGCGATGCCCAGCCGTGGGCCGATCACGGTGGAGGCGGCGATCACCACCAGGCCGGTCACGATCACCACGAGGATTTCGGTCATCGCCCCAGCCTGTCAGGTCGCTCTGGCCCTGTCAGCACAACTAGCTCGCCTTCGCGACCACCCGTTTCGTCCAGGTGATGGTGTTCGCGGCGTCGAACCGCTTCGCGCAGCGACCACAGGCGAGCACGCGGGTGGGGGCGCGATAGCGGTAATGCTGGTGGCCGGCGGGGCAGCTGCCCACCCACGGCGCCAGGTCGTTCGCGATCGCCCCGTCGTGCAGGCGCTTGCCCTCGTAGCCGAGCTCGGCCGCGACTTTCTTCCACTTCGGACCGTGACCGGCCCGCGACCCGGCGATGGCATGCGCGACCTCGTGCAGCAGCACCTGGTGGATCTCGTCGTCTTCGTACCGGGAGGCGAGGTGGCGCGAGACGGAGATGCGACGGTCGGTGTAGTTACACAGCCCGGCGCGGGTCTTCGCGGCATCGAACCCGAAGGTCCAGGTGGAGTCGAGGTGCAGGGCGATCAGCGCGTCGGCCCACCGGCGCACGCGGGCGAGCTCGGCCACGGCGTCAGTCGCCCTCGGCGATGCGGCTGTCGATCACCGCTAGGGCGAACAGCGACGACTCGATCTGCTCGGCCGGAGCCTGGATGCGTTCGCGCACGGCAAGCGCGTAGGCCACCGATTCGCGGGCCTCGGCGTATCGGCCGAGATCGAAGAGGATCTTTCCCTCGTGCTGCGCGGCGAAGGCCTCGGTCGACGACCACTCCTCGCCCGCGGCGGTGCGCCGGGCCGCGGTCATCTCGGCCAGCGCACGCTCGAGTTGCCCGGAGAACTGGAACACCTGAGCGCGCCGCATCCGCGCCCGGGTGAGGCGCTCGCGATCGCCGGAGAAGTGTTCGAGGCGGAACGCCTGTTCGGCCGTCACCAGGGCCTCGTCGAGGCGACCGAGAAGGCGCAGGAGAACCGCCTTCTCGCCGAGCACGTCGGTGCTGCGGCTGTCGCCGAGCGCGGTCAGTCGCGCCTCGACAGCGGGCACGTCAACTAGCTCGCGCAGGGTCTGCGGGTCGTAACCGGTGATCATCACTACGAGGTTAACCGGCACCGCCGTCATCGCGGCGCAGCCCCGCGGTCAGTCGCGGTTGCCGACCTGGAAGATGTTCTTCGCGGGCGGTGGCGAGCGCACGGCGGTCACGTCGGTGACGATCGGCGCCCCCGCGATCCAGTTGCGCAGCTCGGCGCCGGCGACCACCTTCGACGGATGCGGGCCCCCGGCCAGCAGGCGCGGCATCCATTCCAGGGGCAGCGGGCTCGGTGACCCGATGAGCACGATGTTGCCGAAGCGGCGGCCCTTCAAGATCTGGGTCTCGGCCAGGGCGGCCACGTCATCCGTCACCGCGGAGAGCGTCGCCGCCTGCCCGCGCGCGAATGCGAGCCCGGGGCCGTCGGCCACGTTGATGGCGATAACGCCGTCGGGCTTCAGCAGCGAGACCGCCTCGCGGTAGAACTCGACACTCGTGACATGGGCGGGGGTGCGGGCGCCGCTGAAGACGTCGACGACGAGCAGGTCGACCTCGCCGCGCAGGCCCGGCGGCAGCTTCTGCATGACCTCGCGGGCGTCGCCGTGCCGCACCCGCAGCGAGGCGTTACGGGGGAGTGGGAGGTGGGCGCGCACCAGATCCACGAGATCCGACTCGAGTTCGACGACCTGCTGCCGCGACCCCGGGCGAGTGGCCTCCACGTAGCGCGGCAGGGTGAACGCGCCGGCACCGAGGTGCACGGCGGTGATCGGCTCGCCGGGCATCCGCAGCTGGTCGATGACGTGCCCGATGCGCTGGATGTACTCGAAGAACAGCTGACTCGGGTCGTCGAGGTTCACGTGCGACTGGGGCGTGCCGTCGACGACGAGGGTGAAGGCGCCGGGAACCCAGCGGTCCGGCTCGATGACCGCGTGGAATCCGCTCAGTTTCAGGGTCGTCGAGGGCGATTCGGTCATGCGTCGATGCTGCCACACGCCCGGTGTGCGTGAGCCGCCGTCATCCGCCCCGCACGAGTGAGAAAACGGGGGAGAATGGATGCCGGGCCGGGTCTTATAGCCCTCGGCGAGAATTTGGTCAAGCATTTGCTTGACCCGGCGCGTCTTTCCGTCCTATAGTGGTTCTTTGCGCTCCCAGGATTTCTCTGCCTTCATATTGCGGTTGGCACTGTGCTTCACCGGCACGGTTCTTGCACAGTTCACCTGGGGCGATCCATCACCGACTGCAACTGGCGCTAGACCCGCCACCGGAGGTTATTTCCTTGGCTGCTGCTCGCAACGCATCCACCACGAACTCATCGAAAAAGGGATCTCCCAAGAACGGCCGCTCAGCAGAGCGTCTCTCGTTCGCGAAGATCACCGACACGCTCACGGTTCCCGATCTGCTGGCACTGCAGACCGAGAGCTTCGACTGGCTGGTCGGCAACGACATCTGGAAGGAACGCGCGGCGCAGGCCAAGGCTGAGGGCCGTCAGGACCTCCCTTCGCTCACCGGCCTCGAGGAGATCTTCGAGGAGATCTCCCCCATCGAGGACCTCGGCGAGACGATGCAGCTGTCGTTCACCAACCCCTTCCTCGAAGAGAAGAAGTACTCGATCGACGAGTGCAAGGAGAAGGGTAAGACCTACTCCGCGCCGCTGTACGTCGAGGCCGAGTTCATGAACCACCTCACCGGTGAGATCAAGACCCAGACGGTCTTCATGGGCGACTTCCCGCTGATGACCCCGAAGGGCACCTTCGTGATCAACGGCACCGAGCGTGTTGTCGTGTCGCAGCTGGTCCGCTCCCCCGGCGTCTACTTCGACCGCGCCCAGGAGAAGACCTCCGACAAGGACATCTACTCCGCCCGCATCATCCCGAGCCGTGGCGCATGGCTCGAGTTCGAGATCGACAAGCGCGACCAGGTCGGCGTGCGCATCGACCGCAAGCGCAAGCAGAGCGTCACCGTGTTCCTCAAGG
>JBEVGK010000051.1:0-5866 GCA_040511795.1 Lacisediminihabitans sp.
CAGGTCTTCGCGCGGGGCTTCTAGCGCGCTCGCTCGCGCCGCCACCGTCGCAGTGTCAGCACGAAGTACACGGCGGCCACCACGCCGAGCACGATCCCCGCGCAGAAGATAATCAACCGCGGGACGGTATCGAGCCCGGACACCCACATGCTGACCGTGACCAGCACCATCGCGATCACGACGAGCAGGTAGTTCCAGGGCGAGGTCTGTCGACGTGTGGCGGCCATCGCTCCAGTGTGCCGCACGACCCGCTCGAGCCGTCGAAGCAACTACTCCTTCAGTCCAGCTTTCCGCTCTGCTCTCCGGCACCGTGGTTCGGCTCGGCATTCCCGCGCCGTGCCACAGCATTCCGGCACCATGCCGCAGTATTCCCGCACCGTCCCGCACCGTCCCGCAGTATTCCCGCACCGTGCCACAGTATTCCCGCACCATGCGACAGCATTCCCGTACTGTCCCGCAGAACTCCCGCGCCGTGCCGCAGCATTCCCGTCCCGTGCCGCAGCACTTCCGTTATTCAGTTCCACCTGCACAACGGCTGTCGGTTTGTCAGCACGACCAACCTCATTCGACACCGTTGTGCAGCAGCACCGGCCACATTGGACATCGGTTTTTCAGCAGCGACTGATCACCGCTCCCCGGTTATTCAGCAGCGACTGATCGCGCTGACGTGCCGGCGAGTTGCTCAGCATGTGCTGTCCAAGCGGGGGACGGACTTCAGCTCACGCTGAACAACGGTGGTCTGTTATTCCGTGCAAAATGAATAACGGAGGTCGGGTGTGCAAGCACATGCTGAGCAACTGACCGCCGATGTTCAGCATGTGCTGAAAAACGGGAGTATCCCGGTGCGGTGCGGTGCGGTGCGGTGCGGTGCGGAGCCGTGCCGTGCCGTGCGGAGCCGTGCCGTGCAGAGCCGTGCCCTGCAGAGCCGTGGCATGCCGTGCCGTGCGGTTCGGCTCGGTTCGGTTCGGTGCGGGTGGTGCCGCGGATCGATGCTGAGCTCAGGGAGCGGTCAGACCGGAGATCGTGAGTCCCGCATCGTCGGACGTGACCGTCAGAGAGCGGTAGTCATCCACCCGATAGTCGCCTCCGACGCCCGGCCCGACCACGACCACCGTCGCTCCGGATGCCCGAGCCGCGGCGATGCCCGCCGGCGCGTCCTCGAAGACGACCATGTCGCTCGGGTCGACGCCGAGCTGCGCCGCGGCCGCCAGGTAGCCTTCCGGGTTCGGCTTGCCCGAGGTCACATCCTCGCTGGTGATCGTGACCAGCGGAAACTCCATGCCCGCCGCCTCCATCCGCCGCAGCGCCAGCTCGCGCGGGGCGGAGGTGACCAGCGCGACGCGCGATGCCGGGAGGGCATGGAAGAAGTCCGCGGCCCCCGGGATCTCCACGATCCCGTCCAGCCGCAGCAGTTCATCCGCCTGCAACTGGTCGGAGATCGCCCAGCGCGCGGCATCGTCGAGATCGGGCAGGAACCGCCGCACGGTGTCGATCGCCTGCCGCCCGTGCGAGAAGGCGAACAGCTCGACCAGATCCACGCCGTGCCGCTCCGCGAACTCGCCCCAGACCTGCTCGACCACGCCGGTCGAGTCGACCAGCGTGCCGTCCATGTCGAAGACGATCGCCTGCACCTGGAGGGAAACCACGACTACTCCTCGAACGTGTTGACCATGGCGTGGGCCGCCCGGTCGAGATAAGCCCACAGCATCGCGTCATCGAGCGGGGAGAGATCGAGGGTGTCCACGGCGGCGCGCATGTGACGCAGCCAGCGGTCGCGGGCATCCGGATTGACCTTGAACGGGTTGTGCCGCATGCGCAGCCGCGGGTGCCCGCGCTGCTCCGAGTAGGTGCCCGGTCCGCCCCAGTACTGCTCGAGGAAGCCGGTGAGGCGCTGGATCGCCCCCTCCAGGTCCTCCTCCGGGTACATCGGTCGCAGCACCTCGTCGTCGGCGACACCGACGTAGAACGCCCGCACCAGTTTCTCGAAGGTGGCGCGCCCACCGACGCGCTGCCAGAAGTTGCCGTCGACCGGCTCGCCGCCGGACCCCATGCGCAGGGTGACAGGATTCTCTGCCATCAGCTCTGCGCCGGGGGTGTGCGAGGGCTTCGCGGGGCCCGTGGCTTCTTCGGACCCTCACTGGAGGCGACCGGGTTCGGCGCGGTGCGCGGCTGACGCGCGCCCTTGATGCTCTCCGCGCCCTCGAAGCCGCTCAGCACGATGCTGTTCAGCGCCGGCAGTTTGATCCCCATATCGTCGAGCGAGGCCTTCAGCCGGGCACGCAACTCGCGCGCGACGTCGTCCTTCGACCCGGCCCGGGTCTTCAGCACCAGACGGATGACAACGGCCTCCGCCGAGATCGACTCGATTCCCCAGATCTCCGGACGTTCGATGATGAGCGCCCGCCACTTCGGATCGTCCGCGAGCGCGGTCGCCGTCTCCAGCATCCGCTGTTGCACTGCGGCAACGTCGGCGTCGTACGGCACCGCGAGGTCGATGATCGCCCGCGACCAGCCGAGCGACATGTTTCCCACGCGCAGGATCTCGCCGTTGCGCACGAACCAGACCGTGCCGTTGACGTCGCGGAGCTGCGTGGTGCGGATGCCGACCGCCTCGACCACGCCCGTCGCCGGCCCGAGATCGACGACATCCCCCACGCCCAGCTGGTCCTCGGCCACCATCGACAGCCCGTTGAGCACATCCTTGACGATGTTCTGCGCGCCGAAACCGAGGCCGGCGCCGAGCGCGGCCGTGATCAGGGCGAACGAGCCGGTGATGTTCGCGTCGAGGGTGGTGACGATCATCAGCAACGTGACGATGACGATCGCCGTGGTCACGATGTTGTTCAGCACAGTCCCGAGCGTGCGGGTGCGCTGCACCGTGCGCACGGCGGCGAGCGGGGAGGCGAGCAGCGCCTGGGTGTCGTCGACGCTCTGCCGCTTCTTCACCCCGGTCACGATCCGCTCGACCACGCGATCGATCACGAAATGCAGCACGATCCGCACCAGGATCGCGCCGACGATGATCGCCGCGATCCTGATCGGCACGCCCCAGGTCTCCCAGAACTCAGCGGACAAGAAGTACTTCACTGCCTCGACGGGCTCCGGGGTCGGAGAGGGGGTCACATCCAGCCGCATAGGGCTACTCCGCGTCCTTCGCCTGCACCTTCAGAGCACGCTCCACGCCCGCGAGGTTCTCGATCACCAGGCGACGCAGCGCCGGGGTGGCATCCTCGTTGCTCGCGAGCCAGGCCTGCGTGGCGCTCACCAGGGCGGGCGAGGCCGCGGGCGACGGGTACATCAGCTCGACGAAGTACTCGGCGATCTTGAACGAGCGCGACTTCCAGATGTCCGCGATCGCGGCGAAGTACGGCTCGATCAGCGGCTCGAGCACCGCAGCGTCGTTCACGTGCAGGAAGCCCATCGTGGTCTGACGCACGACGGCGTTCGGCAGGTCGTCCGACTCGGCGAGCGAGGCGAAGGCCGCACGCTTGCCCTCGACGGTCGGAATGGTGGCACGCACACGCGCGGCGGCCTGCTGGCCGTTCGCCGTGTTGTCCGCCTCGAGGGCGGCATCGATGTCCGCCCCGGTTGCCGCGCCGGTGAGCACGAGGCCCTCCAGCAGCTCCCAGCCGAGGTCGGTGTCGATGGTGAGGCCGGGCAGCGTCAGCTCGCCGCTGCGCAGCTTGCCCAGGGCGGCCGCGTGCTCGTCGGTCGAGGCGATGTTGGCGAAGAACTTCACGAACTGGAACTGCGCGTCCGATCCGGCCTCCGCACCCTGTGCGAGCGACCAGAGACCATCGCCGACGGCACGGATGGTGTCGTCACGCTGCTCCGGGGCGACGTACAGGCGGGCGACGCTCCCGAGCTGGCTGAGGGTGGTGCGGATGGTCGTGCTCTCGGTCTCGCTGGCGATGTTGCCGAGCACCAGGCGTACGTAATCGCTCGCCTTCGCCTCGCCGTCGCGGGTGGCATCCCAGACCGCGCCCCAGACCAGCGAGCGGGCGAGCGGGTTCTCGATGTCGGCGAGGTGCTCGATCGCGACCGCGAGCGACTGTTCGTCCAGGCGGATCTTCGCATAGGCGAGGTCGTCGTCGTTGAGCAGCACGAGCGCGGGCTTGCGCATGCCGACGAGAGCCGCGACATCCGTTCGCTCGCCATCGACATCGAGCTCTTCACGGTGGGTGCGAGCCAGCTTGCCGTTGATCAGGTCGTAGAAGCCGATAGCGAGGCGGTGCGGACGGATGGTGGGGTAGTCCGGGGCGGCGGTCTGCTCGATGACGAAGCTCGTGATGGAGCCGTCGGCATCCGTCTCGATCAGCGGACGCAGGGTGTTGACGCCCGCGGTCTCGAGCCACTTCTTCGACCACTCGTCGAGCGAACGACCGCTCGTGGTCTCGAGCTCGGAGAGCTGGTCTTGCAGGGTGGTGTTGTCGTACTCGTGCTTCGTGAAGTAGGCCGCGACCCCGGCGAAGAAGGCATCGATGCCGACCCAGGCGACGAGCTGCTTCAGCACCGAGCCACCCTTGGCATAGGTAATGCCGTCGACGTTGACCTGCACGTCGTCGAGGTCGTTGATCGTGGCAACGACCGGGTGGGTGGAGGGCAGCTGGTCCTGGCGGTATGCCCAGCTCTTCTCCATCGCGGCGAAGGTGGTCCAGGCCTCTGTCCACTCGGTGGCCTCGGCGGTGGCGATGGTGGACGCCCACTCGGCGAAGGACTCGTTGAGCCAGAGGTCGTTCCACCACTTCATGGTCACCAGGTCGCCGAACCACATGTGTGCGAGCTCGTGCAGGATCGTGACGACGCGGCGCTCCTTGATGGCGTCGGTCACCTTGGAACGGAAGACGTACGTCTCGGTGAAGGTCACCGCACCGGCGTTCTCCATCGCACCCGCGTTGAACTCGGGAACGAACAGCTGGTCGTACTTCTCGAAGGGGTACGCGTAGTCGAACTTCTCCTCGTAGTACGCGAAGCCCTGGCGGGTCTTCTCGAAGATGTAGTCCGCGTCCAGGTACTCGCTGAGCGACTGGCGGGCGAAGATGCCGAGCGGCACGACCCGGCCGTCACGGCTGGTGAGCTCGTCGCGCACGACCGCGTAGGGGCCGGCGACGATGGCGGTGACATAGCTGGAGAGCAGCGGGGTGGGGGCGAAGCGCCAGGTGGAGAACCAGCCGTCGATCTTCTCCGGCTCGGGCGTGGTGGAGTTGCTCACGACCTCCCAGGCGCTCGGCGCGGTGATGGTGAACTGGAAGGTGGCCTTCAGGTCGGGCTGCTCGAACACGGCGAAGACGCGGCGCGAGTCGGGAACCTCGAACTGCGTGTAGAGGTAGACCTCCTGGTCGACCGGGTCGACGAAGCGGTGCATGCCCTCGCCGCTGTTGGTGTACTCGAAGTCGGCGACGACGATGAGTTCGTTGTCCTGCTCGAGCTGGTCGAGCTGAATACGGATGTTGTCGCTCACGGTGGCCGGGTCGAGCTCGCGCCCGTTCAGGGTGACCGAGTGCACGGTGCGGGTGTACGCGTCGATGAAGGTGGATGCCCCGGCCGTCGCCGAGAACCGCACGGTCGTGGTGCTGAGGAACACCTCGTCGCCCTTGCTGAAGTCGAGCGCCACGTCGTAGCTGGCGACGGAGAGGAGCTCGGCGCGCTCCTGCGCTTCGACTCTGGTGAGGTTCAATCCGGGCATGGTGCTACTCCTTCGGCGCTGACGTGATTCCAACGGTCGAGTCTACCGACGGGGCGCCTGGGCGCTGGTCATACGGTCCCTGAGTAATCCGCGGTCCCTGAGCAGTCCTACGGTCCCTGAGCAGTCCTACGGTCCCTGAGCTTGTCGAAGGGCGCCGACCACCCGGCGGCATTACGCCCG
>JBEVGK010000052.1:0-5219 GCA_040511795.1 Lacisediminihabitans sp.
ACCATGCGCACGGGGTAGCCGTGTTCGACTGGCAGCGGGGTGCCGTTCATGCCGACGGCGAGCAGGGCATCCGTGTTCTCGTCCTGCAGCACGTCGAGCGGGGTGCCGGCGGTGAAGCCGTCGACGCTGGTGGAGAGCACCATGTCGGCCTCCCCGGAGGGCACAGCCAGGGCGAGCAGGTCGCGGATCGGCCAGCCGAGCCAGCGCGCGTTGCCGATGAGGTCGCCGCCCACGTCGTTGGAGACGCAGGCGAGGGTGAGGACGTGCTCGGTGAGCGGCTTCTTCAGCAGCTCGGCGAAGCTGATCTCGATCTCGTTCTCGACCATGCCGGTGACCTTCAGCGTCCAGGTGTCGGCGTCGACGGTGGGCACCACCAGCGCGGTGTCGATGCGGTAGAAGTCCTTGTTCGGGGTGATGTAGGGCGAGATTCCGGTCACGTCGAGTTGCGCACCGGCGGGCACGGGCGGCGAGGGCGTGGCGGGCGCGGGCAGCTTCAGCGCCTTGCGCGCCTCGCTGATCACGGTGCTACCGGAATTCTTGATCCGCGCGCCAGTGCCGGCGAGGAGCGCCGCGGCCCCCGCCACGACGGTGATGGTGAGGAAGCGCCGGCGTGCGACGGCGGCAGCAGCACCGTCGGCCGGAGCGGAGCGCCAGACCGCCAGGCGCTGGATCGCGATGCGCAACACCACGACGCCAGCGACCGCGCCGATGACGGTCGGCACCCCGTCCATGCCGGTGGCACCGGCCCGGGTCAGCACCGCGATGAGCGCGATCAGACTGGCGACACCGAAGACGACCACGCCGAAGGGGCTGCGCCGCAGCTCCAGGATGCCCGCGCCGGCCGACCCCGCAACGATGATGATGCCGAGGAGGGTGAGCAGCACGGCCTTATCCCCCGTGCCGAACAGGCTGATCATGAGGTCTTTGGCGCCGGGCGGAGCGAGATCGATCACCAGCGAGCCGACGGCGAAGATCGGGCTGCCGGCGTTTCCGGTGATCAGCGAGCACAGCTCGGCGACCCCCAGAACCACGATGGCGGACATCACGCCGGCGAGGGCGGCCAGCCAGCGGGCCGAGCGAGTGGTCATGTCTCAGGGTACGTCGCTACACCCTCCAGCGAGCTGCACGCCTACGCTCGAACCGTGACCACACCAGGGGTAGAGATCGTGCTGCCCTGCCTGAATGAGGCCGCAGCCCTGCCCTGGGTGCTGTCGCGCATCCCCGACGGGTATCGCGCGATCGTGGTCGACAACGGATCGACGGATGACTCCGCCGCCGTCGCCCGCGCCCACGGCGCCCTCGTGGTGACCGAGACCCACCGCGGTTTCGGTGCGGCGGCCCACGCCGGACTCCTGGCCGCCACCGCCCCGGTCGTCGCGTTCTGCGATGCGGACTCCTCGATGGACCCCGCCGACCTGCCCGCCATGGTCGCCCTGCTCGAGTCGGGGGCGGCGGACCTGGTGCTCGGGCGACGCCGGCCGACGGTGCGCGGGGCCTGGCCGCTGCACGCGCGCGTCGCCAACCGCGCGCTCGCGGTGCTGATGCGCCGCGCGACGGGCATCCCGCTGCACGACCTCGGTCCGATGCGGGTCGCCCGACGGGAACAGCTTCTGCGCTTCGACCTCCGGGACCGGCGGAGCGGGTACCCGCTCGAGATGGTGCTGCGCGCAGCATCCGCCGGCCTGAACGTCGTGGAGGTGGACGCACCCTATTCGCCGCGGGTCGGACGCTCGAAGGTGACCGGGACGCTGCGGGGAACGGCCACCGCGGTGAAGGACATGTCCCGGCTGCTGCGCGAGGAGCGGCGATGACCACCGTCATCGTCATCGCCAAGGAGACGATTCCGGGCCGGGTGAAGACCCGGCTGCACCCGCCGCTCAGCTACGAGCAGGCGGCCGAGCTGGCCGCCGCCGCGCTCGCCGACACCCTCGCCGTGGTGACCGCGCTGCCGGCGACGCGACGCATTCTTGCCTTCGACGGCAACCTCTTACCCCAGGGCTCCGAACCATTCGATGTGATACATCAAGTGAGCGGAGACCTCGACATGCGCCTCGGTGCGATCTTCGACGAATGCGACGGGCCGACCGTGCTCGTCGGCATGGACACCCCCCAGCTAACCGCCGGCCACCTGGCCCCGGTATTCGCGCCCTGGCCCGACGGCGTCGACGCCTGGCTCGGCTACGCCAACGACGGCGGATACTGGACGCTCGCGCTCGCCGAACCGAACGGTGACCTCATCCGTGGCGTGCCGATGTCGCGCGACGACACCGGAGACCTGCAACTTCGGGCGCTGCGCACCGCCGGCCTCGGAGTCGGCATGCTCCCCGAGCTGATCGACGTGGACACCATCGCGGATGCCCGGGCCGTCGCCGCTCTGGCGCCCGATACCCGGTTCTCCCGCACCCTGCGCTCCTTCGACAGCGCGGGCCCTTTCGACAGCGCGGCCGGCGTCGACGGCGGTGCGCTGTGAGCCTCGCGGTCGCCACCTTCGGTTCCGGCGGCTCGGAGCCCTATGCCCGAGCGCTGCGGCGGGACGACGATGTGCTGTTTCTGCGTGATGCGCGGGCCGGGTCATCCGTTCCTCATTCGACGATGAACGCCGCCCGCTGGAGCGACGACGCCGACGCCACCGACATCGCACTGCTGCGCGGGGTGACCGGTCCCGTGCTCGACATCGGCTGCGGCCCCGGGCGGATGGTGCGCGCCGCGAACGACCTGGGGCTCGTCGCCCTGGGCATCGACGTCTCCCCCACCGCCGTGGCGATCGCCCGTGCCGCTCGGCTCCGCGTGCTCAATCTGTCGGTGTTCGACATGGTGCCGCTCGAAGGCAGCTGGGCCACCGCTCTGCTCGTGGACGGCAACATCGGCATCGGCGGTGACCCGAGTGCGCTCATGGCCCGCTGCCGCGAGCTCGTCTCCCCCGACGGATCCGTCGTGGTCGAGGTGAACGGCGACCCCCTGCGGGACGACGTGTTCACCGGCACCCTCGCGGACATCCACGGTGAACAGAGCGACGAGTTTCCCTGGGCCGAGATCGGGCGGCTCGCCCTCGCCCGCCGGGCCCCGCACGTCGGGCTGCGCCTCGCCGCCGCCTGGGTGGAGGACGGTCGCAGCTTCACCCGCTTCGTGCGCGCGTAGCGCCCGCGCCCTTCGACAAGCTCAGGGACCGTGCTCATCGGTTCCTGAGCCTGTCGAAGGACGATGCGGCTGCTCCTTCGTCGCTGCCTACTCGATCAGCGAAGTGCCGCCGCACGCCGCATCCGCGACCGCACCAGGTACAGCGCGATGCCGACCGCGGCGAGCGCCGCCAGCACGACCCAGAAGACGACGAGCGATGGCCCGTAGTCGAGCGGCAGCACCGTCGGGTTCTTCACCCCGATCGACTTCTTGTAGATCTCCGGCACCACGACGATCGCGAAGATCGACGCGATCACCAGGGCACCCTGCACGATCGCGAGCACCACCGTCGGCACCCTGCGGCCGGCTTTGCGCAGCGTGAATGCCGTCGCAAAGGTGATTCCCGCGATGATGCCGTCGTGCACGATCAGCGCGAGGATCAGCCATGAGGCGAGCCCGGCGATCTTCTTGAGGGTGTTGGTCTCGAACAGCACCACGACGCCGAGGATCAGCACCAGCACTCCGAACGTGATCAGGATGACTCGGGCGAGCTTCACGACAGCACCTCCAGCGTCGACAGCCACTTGGTCTGCAGCACGCCGGGGCGACCGGGCGCGATCATGCGGGCGGGATAGCCGTGATCCATGGCCAGGGTCGCGCCGTTCAGCTCCAGGGCGACCAGGGTGAGGTCGTCCTCGATGTACTCGTGCCCCATCTCGGTGACGCGATAGCCGCCCTTCACCTCGAGGCTGGTGAGACGCAGGTCTTCACCGGCGCGCCGACCCACCGTCGCGGTCAGGTCCCTCAGCCGCACGCCCGTCCAGGTCGCGAGCTGGCTCCATCCTTCGACGCAGGCGATCGGCAGCTGCACCTCGTGCTGCGGCAAAGCCAGCAACTGCTCGCGCGTGAAGGTGCTGATGGCGTCGCCGCGCTGCACGGTGAGGGTCCAGGCCGGGCCGACCATGTCATCCGTCACCTGGGCAGCCCGGGCGGTGCGGTTGATCGGCAACCGGTTCGGGCCGATGCCCATTTTGCGCGGCGCGAAGACATTCGAGCCGCCGAAGATGGCAAAGGATTGGCCCGCGGTCAGGCCGACCAGCGCGGCGACCGCGATGCCGACGGTGGCGACGAAGCCCCGTCGCGACACCCGGGCATCCCGAGGGGAGTTCCGCACCGGCGCACTGTCGATCCACGCGAACAGGCGCCCGGTGAGGCGGTCGGCCCGGTAGACGATGGGCCCGAGCGGCGTCGGATGCTGCGCCAGCTCGGCGGCGACCGTCGCGTCGCTGGGGGCGACATCCGCCTCATCGAGCGTGAGGTTTCCCTCGGCGTCGAAGGAATCGGCGTGGGTCCAGTAGCGGGAGATCTTCGGCAGCTTCACCGCGATGTGGATGGCGAGCGAGCCGATGATCACGAACGACAGTGCGAAATGCACCTGTCGGAAGTTGAACGGGAACGGATACCACTGGAAGGTGTCGAACAGTCCGATGACGATCTGCACGAGCGACGACGACACGAAGATCGCGATCGAGGCGCGCTCCAAGAACCCGGCGAAGTTCGTGATCGGCGGGTAGGTGAACAGGTCGGGAAACACCACGTAGAGCTTCGCCAGCAGCAGCGGGAAGCAGGCGATGCCGGCCGTGATGTGGATGCCCTGGGTGATCTGGTAGAGCCAGAACGGCCGCGGGGCGAACACCATCCAGGGCAGCGGATCCTGAAGGAAGTGGCTGTACAGCCCTGTACCGAAGCACAGCAGGAACGCCGCGCCGAGCAGCCGCCCGATCACGACGGCCATGCGCGGGTTGCGTGAGGGGCTCGCGAGAGCGTGCCGTGCTTCGAGCAGGAGTCGCCGCATGGTGTCAGTCTGCTTCCGTCGTGGCCATATGGGGTGTTCGGCGCGGCCACCGCGTTCGACGGGTTTCACCGATCGACACCGAACCCCCTGTACGGTCGGCGACGTGAAGCGAACAATCCTTACCGCGATCGTCGTCGCCGCGATGGTGGCGCTCACCGCGTTCTCGGTGAGCGCGCTCGGCTTCCACGACCCGAAGCACGGCACCACGCTGCTGTTGTGCACGGCCGGTCTCTGGCTGTTGTTCGGC